>CAIYWM010000661.1 GCA_903929895.1 uncultured Alphaproteobacteria bacterium | reverse complement strand
GGCAGACGCACCTCACCGGCGCGCTGGTCGCCGTGCGCAAGCCCACCATCGCCGCCCTCCCCGGCGCGGCCGCCGGCGCCGGCCTCGCGATCGCGCTGGCCTGCGACATCCGGATCGCCGCGAAGTCCGCCTTCTGCACCACCGGCTACGCCAAGATCGGCCTCTCGGGCGATTACGGCATCTCGTGGCTGCTGACGCGCACCATCGGCCCGATGCGGGCGCGCGAGCTGATGTTCACGTCCGAGAAAGTCAGCGCCGAGCGTTGCGAGCAGATTGGACTCGTCAATCGCGTGGTCGACGACGCCAAGCTGCAGGACGAAGCCTTTGCCTTCGCCAAGTCCCTGGCCGAAGGTCCGCGGGTCGCGCTGCGCCACATGAAGGACAATCTCGACGAGGCGCTGCACATCAACTACTCGGACGCGCACTATCGTGAGGCCGAACGTCTGGTCCAGTCCTCACGCACCGAGGATCACAAGGAAGCGGTGGCGTCCTTCGTCGAGAAGCGCAAGCCGGTGTTCAAGGGGCGGTAGCGGTCACCCGCCCCACCTTCACCAACATCACCTCACCCTGAGGAGCGCTCCGCAGGAGCGCGTCTCGAAGGGTGGGCACGAGCACCACGCCGGTTGCCCATCCTTCGAGACGGCGCGCTGCGCGCACCTCGTCAGGATGAGGTCGTGTGGATGAAACCGTTCGATCAATCCCTGTAGTTCGCGGCGCGCTTCTGCAGGTTGGACATGATGGCTTCGAGCTGGTTGGGTGAGCCGATCAGCTTCTGCTGTTCGACCGACTCCATCATCAGGCCCGAGGCGGCATCGGTCGCGACGGCGGCGTTCAGCAGCCGCTTGTTGGCGCGCATCGCGTCGGGGCTCTTGGAGGCGATCTCGCGCGCCGTCTCCAGCGCCGCAGCGCGCGGATCGTCGACCACGCGCGTCACGAAGCCCATCTCGCGCGCCTCGACGCCGTTGAAGATGCGACCGGTGTAGGTCAGTTCGCGCACGACATCCTCGCGCGCCAGATGGCGCATCAGCTGCGTGCCGGCGAGATCGGGCACCAGGCCCCACTTGATCTCCATCACCGAGAAGCGTGCATCGGCGGTGGCGTAGCGTATGTCCGGCCCCAGCGCGATCTGGAAGCCGCCGCCGAACGCCACGCCATGGACGGCGGCGATCACCGGCACCGGCAGTTCGCGCCACAGCCAGGCGCATTGCTGCGGCCGGTTGGCGATGCCGTGGGTCCGCTTGGTGAGGTCGCGGACGCCCGGCACCGCGTCGCCTTCGGCCTTCATGGCGGCGAAGCTGCCCATGTCGAGGCCGGCGCAGAAGGCCTTGCCCTCGCCCGACAGCACGACGCAGCGCAGGCCGGGCATGGTGGCGAGTTTCGCGCCCGCCTCGATGATGCCCTCGAACATCGCCGGATCGAGCGCATTCATCTTGTCGGCACGGATCAGTCGGACGTCGGCGACGCCGTCCTTGAAGTCGATCGAGACGCGGTCCTTCATTTCTCTCCCTCCGATTTCATCCATTCGCGCAGACGGCGCTTCACTTCCTCCGGGTCCACGCGCTTGGGCGGCTCGAGACTGCCATCCGCGCGCTTGGGCCACATCATGACCGCAATGCCGCGCTGCACGTCGGCGAACGTGCAATCGTCCGGCAGCCGGTCGAGCAGCGCCCGGACCTGATCCTTCACGTCGCTCATCGCGTCACCATCAGCCAAAGCCCCTGCGCAATGTACACCGCGCCCAGCGCCAGGATCACGCGGCGCGTCCAATGATAGAACTGCTTGTCCGACATACGGTCGAGGAAACTGCGCGACAGGGTCGTGCCGACCACCGCGAAGGCGGCAGCGTAGCCCATGACCAGCCACTGTTCGAGGTCGCGGCCGGCCGGGCCTTCGATCACCAGGCCGAAATAGATCACCTTGGTGAGATGGCCCAGAACCTGTGCCGCGGCCTTGGTGGCGACGTTGACCTGCCGCGTCATGCCGGTGCGGACATAGAAGATGTCGAGCAGCGGACCGGTCACACCCGAGATGAGCTGGATCGCGCCGCCGATGGCGCCTGCCAGGAACGCCTGCCCGCCGCGCTCGATGTTGGGTGCGATGCGCTGCGGCACGGCGAGCGCGATGAACGGTGTCAGCCCGACGGCCATCAGCACCAGCGCCTTGTCGGGCACGAAGTCGAAGAAGGAGAAGACGACCAGCGAGGTGCCAGCCCCGGCCCCGAACTTCAGGACGACGCTCCAGTTCACGTGATGGCGCCACAGCCAGGCCCGCCAGCCGTTGGCCGCGATCTGGATGACGCCGTGGAACACCATGGCGACCGGCACCGGCAGGAAGACCAGCAGGAAGCCGATCAGCAGCATCCCGCCCGCCATACCGAAGATGCCGGAGACGAACGAAGTCACGACGGCCACGACCGCAAGCGCCGCCAATACGGGAAGGGAGAACATCGCCAGCGGGCGTAGCGCAGCGTGCAGACCGTGTCGAGGATGGGCTAGTGTGCGCGCCATGACCGACACAGATCTTCTCTTCACCCCGGCCGTCCAGGCCGCCGCCCTCATCCGCACGAAGAAGCTTTCGCCCGTCGAATATCTCGACGCCGTCCTGAAGGCGGCGGAGCGCGCCAACCCCCGGATCAACTGCTTCCGCGAGGTCATGGTCGAGCAGGCCAGGCGCGACGCGAAGAAGGCCGAGGAAGCCGTCACACGGGGTGAAGTCCTGGGCCCGCTGCACGGTGTTCCGATCAGCGTGAAGGATCTGGTCGATGTCGAGGGCGTGCCGACGCGCCATGGCTCGGCGATCTTCGAGGGCAACGGCCCGGCGGCCGCAGACGATCTGCTGGTGCAGCGCCTGCGCAGCGCCGGCGCCGTCATCTTCGCCAAGGCGACCACGCCCGAGTTCGGCGTGAAGGGCCTGACCGACGGCCCGTTTGGCGTCACGCGCAACCCGTGGAACCTGGAGCGCACGCCAGGCGGCTCGAGCGGTGGCGGCGCCGCGGCGGTGGCGGCGGGCCTGGGTCCTCTGTCGCTCGGCACCGACGGCGCGGGCTCGGTACGCGGTCCCGCCTCCTGTTCGGGGCTGGTCGGGCTCAAGCCGACCCTGGGCGCCGTGCCCTACGACACGACGCGCGATGCTTATGGCAACAACATCTATGCCGGCCCGCTGGCGCGCTCCGTCACCGATGCCGCGATCATGCATTCGGTGCTGGCCGGCCCCAGCGACAAGGACCCGTGGACGCTGAGCGGTCCGTCGCAGAAGCCGCTGTCGCCCAAGCTGGCGGCCGCCGACCTCGCCGCCGTGCGCATCGGCTATATCGAGCTCACGGCCAACCCGCGGGTCGCGGCCGACGTGCGCACCAACACGCGCGCCGCGCTGGCGGCGTGGCAGGCGATGGGCGCCGAGGTCGAGGAGGTCACCGACAAGATCGACTGGATCGAGTACGAGGGCCGCGTGCTTTACCAGGCAAACTTCGCCGTCTTCTGCGCGCAGTACCTGCCGAAGTGGCAGAACCAGATGGACCCGGTGACGCTCGCCTTCATGGAACGCGGCGCCAAGTTCACCCTGGCCGATTTCCGCAACGCGCAGTTCGCGCGCACCACGCTGTTCCGCAAGATCCAGTCGCTGTTCGAGCGCTACGACTTCCTGGTGATGCCGACCAACGCGCGCACTGCGCTCGACGTGACGCATGACGCGGCCAACGACGAGGTCGTGATCGACGGCGTGAAGTGCGGCATCACCCGCCAGGGCTGGACCTCCTACCAGTACCCGTTCAACCTGACCGGACATCCCGCCTGCGCCTATCCGTCGGGCTTCGGCACCGACGGCCTGCCGACCTCGGTGCAGGTCGTGGGCAAGTGGGGCGCCGAGACCGACGTGTTGCGGATGGGCGCGCTGCTCGAAGGCGCACGGCCGTGGGCGCAACACCGGCCGCCGGCGCTCTGAGCCTCCGCAGCGCGGGCTGGGAGCTTTGCGCGGCCCCGGACGTTCTTCTAGGCTCCTCCCAAACATGAACAGGAGGAATCAATGCGTCTGGTTGCCATTGTGGGGGCCCTTGCCGGGCTTGTGCTGGGGTCGGGAACGGCCCTGGCCCAGACTTTCGACAAGCCCATCAAGATCATGGCGCCCTATGCGCCGGGCGGGAACATCGACGTCACCGCCCGCATCATCGCCGACAAGCTGCGCGAGGTGCTGGGCACCACCGTCATCGTCGAGAACAAGGCCGGCGCCAGCGGCATGATCGGCAGCGACATCGTCGCCCGCGCCGCGCCGGACGGGACCACCCTGCTGGTCTCGGCCAATTCGCTGGTCGCGGTGCCCGCCATCTACGGCAACGCGCCCTACGACTGGCGTACGGCGTTCACGCCGATCACCCACATCCAGCGCGTGCCGGCCGTCCTCGTCGTGCCGCCCAACTCGCCGATCAAGACGCTGGCCGACTTCATTGCCCTGGGCAAGGACGGCAAGTTCGCAGTCGCCGATTCCGGTATCGGCACTACCAACCACCTGGCCATCGAGCTGATCGGCGAGGCCACCGGCACCAAGTACACGCTGGTCCACTACAAGGGATCGGGCGCCGCCATGATCGACGTGATGGCGGGCCAGGTGCCGGCCCAGGTCGACCAGCTCAACGCCGCCATCGGCAACATCAAGGCGGGCAAGCTGCGCGCCATCGCCGTATCTTCCGACAAGCGCGTGCCGCAGCTTCCCGACGTGCCGACCATGAAGGAAAGCGGCGTGAAGGGTCTCGAGAACTTCACCTTCGCGACCTTCACCGGCCTGTTCGGCCCGGCCAAGATGCCACCCGACGTGGTGGCGAAGATCAACGAGGCGATGGTCAAGGTCCTGAAGGATCCCGCTGTCGTCCAGCGTTTCGCCGAGCTCACGGCCGAGGCCTATCCGACCACGCCGCAGGAGACCGCGGCCATGTTCGACGCCGAGGACAAGATGGTCGTCCCGCTCATCAAGAAGCTGCAGATCAAACCGGAGTAGCCCGTTCGATGTCCTTCCTGCCGGCCGCCATCACGCCCATCGTCCTGTTGCTGATCTCGAACGTCTTCATGACGTTCGCCTGGTACGGGCACCTGAAGTTCACCGACAAGCCGCTGTGGCTGGTGGTGGTGGCAAGCTGGGGCATCGCCTTCGCCGAATACTGTTTCGCCGTTCCGGCCAACCGGTACGGCCATGCCGTCTATTCCGCCGCCGAGCTCAAGACCATGCAGGAGGTGATCACGCTCACCGTGTTCGCCGCCTTCTCGGTGCTCTATCTCGGCGAACGCATCACCTCGAACCATCTCGTGGGCTTCGCGATGATCTGCGGCGGTGCCTTCTTCATCTTCAAGGGCCCGCTGCCGTCGTGGTGACCCTGGCCGGACGCCGCTCTATTCGGCCGCCTGGCCGGCACCGCTCAAGATGGCCTGCCTCGCCCTCTCGCCGGCGCGTCGATTGCGCCGCTTGATCCACCACATCAGGAAGCCGGTGACGGCAAAGATCGGGATGATGACGCCCGACACGAAGACCAGGAACTTGTAGATCCCGCCCAGCCCGATTCCGTAGTGCAGCGGGCGCTGCCAGGCGATCGCCTTCTCGCCGGCCGACATGGTCTGCGGATCGAACACGTCGACCACGGTCCGGCGATAGGGATCGACGATCACCGTGACGACCGGCGCGCCCTCCTCGTGGCCGGGCCGCACCAGACCGACGCGCAGCGCCTGGTCGGGGCGGGTCGGCAGGAAGGCGTTCAGGAACCGCGTGCCGGGAACGCGCGCCCTCGCAAGTTCGACCGCCTCGTCGACAGCCATAGCCGGCGTCCCGCGCATCGGCTCGACCCTGGCCTGGAACATGGCCGCGCGCATGTCGCGGCCGGGCGAGACGAGATTGACCGCCGCCGCGATCTGCTGCGGGAAGGCCAGATAGACGCCGGTGAAATTCACCAGCATGAAGAGCAGCAGCGACCAGATGCCGACCGCGCCATGCAGCTCGCGGTTCAGACGCAGCCCCTTGGCCTTGCGTCGGACCATGAAGGCCTGCTTCCACTGGCCGGGTCTGGGCCACCAGAGATAGAGGCCGGAACAGCCCAGCACGAGCATGGCCACACCCAGCCAGCCCACGATCTCGCGCCCGACGCCGCCGGGGATGAAGATGTGGCCGTGCAGATCGTGGAAGAAGCGCACCCACCCCGTCATCGCCTGCTGTGTCTGGAGGACCTGCAGCGACACCGGATCGATCAGGATCTGCAGGCTGCCGGCGAACGGGCTCTGCGTCGGCACGCGGCCCTGCGCCGGCTGGCCCGGCTGCGCCGACGGCGTGTTACCGGCCCCACCCTGCTGGCCGCCGCGGAACTGCGGTCGCTCATTGACCATGCCGGGACGCGACAGGCGCACGGCAGCAGGTTCGCCGACCTCGACCGGCCAGCGCACCGCGATGGGAATGCGGCCCGGCTCCTTGTTGGCCGCCTTGGCAGCCTCAATCAGCCGCCCGGCCGGCTGCCACTCGCCTTCCGTCCTGACCTCGGGTTCGCCCTGCCCCAGCAGATGCTCGATGTCGTGCGCGTAGACCAGAACCGCGCCGGTGATGCCCATCATCACAAGCGGCAGCAGCAGGGCGAGGCCGACCCAGAGATGGATCTGCTGCAGCCAGTAGCGGGCGGTGCGCCGCTGCGGCTTGCGTCCCTTCGCCATCGTCGTCATCCCCCGCCCAGCGCGACGGCGATGCGATACGTAAGGAAGGCCGCCACGTACGCCAGCGCCAGCATGTAGAAGAACGTCACCCACAGCCAACGCCAGCCGCCGGTCTCGCGGCGGATGACGGCCAGGGTCGAGGCGCACTGCGGCGCGAACACGTACCAGGCGAGGAAGGCCAGCGCGGTGGCGAGGCTCCATTGCGAACTGAGGGCCTGGGCGATCTTGTCGGTGGCCTCCTCGCCGCCGCTGATCGCGTAGATGGTACCGAGCGAACCGACCGCGACTTCGCGCGCCGCCATGCCGGGGATCAGCGCCACGTTGATCTGCCAGTTGAATCCCAGCGGCTCGGTCAGCGGCTGGATCGCCGTGCCGATCCGGGCGGCCAGGCTGTAGTTGATCGCGGGCTCGCTGGCGCCTTCGGGCGGCTGCGGGAAGGAGGCCAGCACCCAGATCAGGATCATCATCGACAGGATGATGGTGCCCGCGCGCTTCAGGAAGATTGTGGCGCGCGTCCACAGGCCGATGGCGATGCTCTTCGCCTGCGGGATCTTGTAATCCGGCAGCTCAAGCATGAACGGCTCGCCGGGCTTGCCGCGCCAGATCAGCCGCTTGACCACGAACGACACGGCGAGCGCGCTGGCGATGCCCACTGTGTAGAGGCCGAACATCACCAGCCCCTGCAGGCCGACGAAGCCCCAGACCTCGCGGTCGGGAATGAACGCCCCGATGATCAGCGTATAGACCGGGATGCGTGCCGAGCAGGTCATCAGCGGCGCCACCAGGATGGTGGTCAGGCGATCGCGCCGGTCGTCAATCACGCGCGTCGACATGATTCCGGGAATGGCGCAGGCGAAGGACGACAGGAGTGGGATGAAGGCGCGCCCGTGCAGGCCGGCGCCGCCCATGATGCGATCCATCAGGAAGGCCGCGCGCGCCATGTAGCCCAGATCCTCCAGCAGGAGGATAAAGAAGAACAGGATGACGATCTGCGGCAGGAACACGATGACGCTGCCGACACCACCGATCAGCCCGTCCTTCAGGAAACTCTTGAGCAGGTCCGGCAGGGGCAGGCGCGCGACGAGGTCGCCGAGGAAATGGAAGCCCGCTTCGATCGCGTTCATGCCGGGTTCGGCCCAGGCGAAGACGGCCTGGAACATCACGAACAGGATGGCCAGCAGCACGACCAGTCCCGCCACCGGATGCAGAAGGACGGCATCGGCGCGCGTCGTGAGGCTGTCGGGCTTGCCTTGTCCCTTGACCACGGATGCCAGGATGCGATCCGCCTCCTTCTGGGCGCGGCGCAAGGCCGTGGCGTCGGGCGTGGTCCAGAGCGTGCCGGTCGCGGCCTGCGCGGCGGCAAGGCGCCGGTCGATCTCGGCCAGCAGCGCGTCGGTGCCGCCGCGGCGCACCGCGACCGAACTCACGACCGGGAGGCCGAGCTCACGACCGAGCTTGTCGATGTCGATCTCGATGCCGCGCTTGCGCGCGATGTCCATCATGTTGAGCGACAGCATGACCGGCCGCCCGACCTGCTTCAGCTCGAGCACGAGCCGGAGTGCCAGGCGCAGGTTCGAGGCGTCGGCCACACAGACGATCAGGTCCGGTATCACGTCGCTCTGGGTCCGCCCCAGGACGATGTCGCGTGTCACCTCCTCGTCCGGCGAACGCGCGCGCAGCGAATAGGTGCCGGGCAGGTCGACGATGCGCACCGTGCGGCCGGCAGGCGTGGTCAGCGGGCCGACCTTCTTCTCCACGGTCACGCCGGGATAGTTGGCGACCTTCTGCCGGCTGCCGGTCAGCGCGTTGAACAGGGCCGTCTTGCCGCAATTGGGATTGCCGACCAGCGCGACGACGGGAGCGGCGGCGGATGCGGTGACGCTCACGGTTCGGCTCCGACGGTCACGAGGATGGCCATCGCCTCGCGACGGCGCAGACCGATGGTGGTGTGGGCGACCCGCACGGCGATGGGATCGCCGCCGAACAGGCCCTGGTGCAGGATCTCGACGTCGGCGCCCTCGACGAAGCCGAGCTCGATCAGGCGGCGCTCGAGTTCAGGCGCCGGCATGCCTGCGGCGACGCGCCCCGCGGCGATGGCCTGTATGCGCCCACGAAAACCCACGGGGGCGACGCCAAGTGCTATTGTTAATTCGCTGCTCATTGAGAGTAATTCGTAGTAGCACCGAAAAAGTTGGCGTGCCAGCGGGAGGTAAGGAAATGGCAGATATCGTTCTGGCGCATGGCGCCTGGTCGGCGGCGTGGGCGTGGAAGAAGATGCGTCCGCTGCTGCGCGAGGCCGGCCACAATTTCTATGCGCCGACCTATACCGGCCTCGGTGCCCGCGCCCATCTCGCCACGCCCGACGTCGATCTCTCCACGCACATCCAGGACATCGTCTCCGAGATCGAGTTCGAGGACCTGAACGACGTCGTCCTGCTGGGTCATTCCTATGGCGGCATGGTCGCCACCGGCGTTGCCGACAGGATCGGCAGCCGACTCGCACGCATCGTGTACATCGATGCCTTCGCGCCCAAGGATGGGCAGAGCCTGTTCGACCTGGTCGGACCGAAGGCCGAGGGCAACATGCGCAAGGGCGCGGAGAAAGACGGCGACGGCTGGAAGATGCCGGTCAACCCGATGCCGCCGGACACCGCCCCCGAAGACGTGGCCTGGGCCAGCCCGCGTCGCCGGCCGCAGCCGATCAAGACCTTCGAGCAGCGGATCAAGCTCGAGTCCAAGGAGCCGCTGCCGCCCCGGGATTACATCTATGCAACACGCAACGGTCCGGGCGACCCGTTCCGCCAGTTCGCCGACCGGGCGCGCAGCGAAGCCGGCTGGACCTGTCACGAGCTGGATACCAGCCACAACCCGCACATCACCTGCCCGAACGAGTTCATGGCCCTCCTGACCAAGATCATGGCGGGCGGCAAATGAACTCCGACCTGGCCTATTCGATCCTGGGCCAGCTTGGACGCAGCCCTCGCGCCGACGATCGGCTCACGATCACCGGGCGCGACGATCCGGTGTTCCAGACCCCGTGGCGCGTCGGCACTGCCGGCGCCGCGGCGCTGGGCGCCGTCGGCCTCGCGGTCTCCGACCTGTGGCGGCTAAAGACCGGCAGGCCTCAGTCGGTCTCGGTCGACGTCGACGCCGCCACCGCTTCGCTGCGCTCCAATACCTACGTGCTGCGCAACGGCGAGCGGCCGGTGTCGTGGGATCCGCTGTCCGGCCACTATCCGACGCGCGACGGCCGGCACATGTTCATCCACACCAACCATCCGCACCATCGCGCGGGCGCGCTGCGCATTGCCGGCGCCGAGGGCGACACGCGCGAGGCGCTGGCCGCCGCCGTCGCCAAATGGGACGGGCTCGCGATCGAGCAGGCGATTGCCGATGGCGGCTGCGTCGGCGGCCTGACGCGCAGCCGCGACGAATGGAACGCCCATCCGCACGGCATCGCGGTGGCGAAGCTGCCGCTGATCGACATCGTGAAGATCGGCGAGGCACCGGCCGAGCCGCTGCCGAAGGGCGAGCGGCCGCTGTCGGGCGTGCGCGCTTTCGACCTCACGCGCGTGCTGGCCGGTCCGACCAGCGGCCGCGTGCTGGCGGAGAACGGCGCCGACGTGCTGCACGTCGCAGCCCCTCACCTGCCCTACCAGGCCGAACTGCTGATGGACACCGGCCCCGGAAAGCGCTGCGCCTGGAGCGACCTGCGCGAGCCGGCCGGCGTCGAGACGAAGACGGCGCTCCTGAAGCAGGCCGACATCTTTACCCAGGGCTATCGCCCCGGCACCTTGGCGGCGCGCGGCTTCTCGCCCGAACAGGTGGCGGCGCTGCGGCCCGGCATCGTCTGCGTCAGCCTCTGCGCCTACGGCCATGAAGGCCCGTGGTCGTCGCGGCGCGGCTTCGATTCGATCGTGCAGAACGTGACCGGCCTTGCCGCCACGCAAGGCTCGCTGGACAAGCCGCGCAACCTGCCGGTCCAGGCCCTCGACTACATCGCGGGCTATCTCGGCGCCTTGGGCGCCCTGGTGGCGCTTGCCCGCCGGGTCGAACAGGGTGGCTCGTGGCAGGTGCGCGTCTCGCTCGTCCAGGTCGCGCACTGGCTCGCCAGCCTCGGGACCGTCGATGCCGCGCAGGGCGCCGCCGAACTGTCGGAGGAGGCGCTGCTGCCTCTTCTCACCGAAAGCGTCGGCCCACTGGGCCGCCTGCGTCACCTGAAGCCGGTGGTTCAGCTCAGTGAGACGCCGGCCTACTACGCCCGTCCCGCCGAACCGCTCGGCACCTCTCCCGCGCAGTGGGCGTAGCCCGGGCCGGATATGACAGACACAGAGGTAGCCGGCACCGATTGGTCGAACTCTGAACTCGACCTCATCGTTGCCGACTACTTCGCCATGCTGCAGGAAGAGCAAGCAGGCGAAACCATACGCAAGACAGAGCATCGCCGAGCGTTGATGAAGCTTATCCAACGTTCGAATGGTTCGATTGAGTTCAAGCACCAGAATATTTCTGCCGTCCTGACTGGACTCGGCCTTCCGCGGATTCGGGGTTACGTTCCTGCACGGAACTTCCAGAGCGCGATCGCAGATGCAATTGGCCGCTATCTGCAGATTCATCCGAATCCCATTCCATTGTTTGCCAAACCGTTGACGGGATTCGCCGATCCGCAGCTTCTCTTCGAGAGCCCGCCACCAACCGCACGTCCAATCAATAAAGAGGCAAAGAAGGCCTTCGAACGAGTGGCGAGGAAATTCGACCCAGCGCTCCGAGATCAGCTCAATCGCGCTCTTGGAGCCGCAGGTGAGGAATTCATTTACGAACGCGAGCAGAAGTTGCTCATCTCGGCTGATCGCTCTGACCTCGCCAAGAAGGTCAAGTGGGTTTCCAGGGAAGACGGGGATGGTGCCGGCTATGATATTCGGTCCTATGACGCATCGGGGTCTGAGCGATGGATCGAAGTCAAAACGACGCGCGGCGGCAGCAGAACGCCGTTCTATCTGACATCCAACGAAAATGAAGTTGCGAGAGAGCGCCCTGATGCATTCAGATTGTATCGCCTCCATGACTTTTCGCAGACGCCGGGGCTCTTCACTTTGACACCGCCGCTCGAAGCGGTATTGCAACTTGAAGCTCTGACGTTTCGTGCGTCGCTGAAGTAGCGGAGAGAGCATGTCCGACATTCTGAGAACCGAAGCCGAGCTAGAGGCGATCTACGGGCGACCGGTCGAAGCGTCGACCGTCAAGGAAGTGAACTGGATCACGCCGCATTATCGCGCCTACATCGAGGCGTCGCCCTATGCGGCACTGGCGACGTCGGGCCCCGAGGGTCTCGACTGCTCGCCGCGCGGCGACCGGCCGGGCTTCGTGCGGGTGCACGACGAGAAGACGCTGATGCTGCCGGACCGGCGCGGCAACAACCGCATCGACTCGCTGCGCAACATCGTGCGCGATCCCCGGGTGGCGCTGCTGTTCATGATCCCGGGCGTCGGCAACACGCTGCGCGTCAACGGCCGCGCCCATCTCAGCGTGGCCCCGGATCTTCTGGAATCGTTCGCCGTCGAGGAGAAGGCGCCGCGTTCGGTGACCGTGATCGAGGTCGATGCGGTCTATTTCCAGTGCGCCCGTGCGCTGGTGCGCTCCGAACTCTGGAATCCCGCACGACATGTCGATCCGAAGTCGCTGCCCAGCGCCGGCCAGATCCTGGCGGCGTTGAGCAACGAGAGAGTCGGCGGCGAAACCTACGATCGCGAATGGCCGGGCCGGGCAGCGGCCACCATGTGGTGATCCGCGAGCGCGAACCGGCGGACGATGGCGCTATCCGTCGCCTGAACGATCTGGTTTTCGGCGGGCCGTTCGAAAGCAGGCTGATCGACGAGCTGCGCGAGGCCTTCATCGATGCGGTCGAGCTGGTGGCGGTCGAGGACGGCACGATCGTCGGCCACATCCTGTTCAGCGCACTGACGACGATGGTCGACGACGACGCGGTGCCGACGCTCTCGCTCGCGCCGATGTGCGTCCATCCGGAGCATCAGAGCTCGGGCATTGGCACCGCGCTCGTCGAGGTCGGGCTCGAGCTGGCGCGGCGCCGCGAATGGCAGGCCGTCGTCGTGCTGGGCCATCCCGACTACTATCCGCGTTTCGGCTTCTCGGCCGAGCTGGCGAGCGGCCTCGACAGCCCCTTCGATGGCGACTCCTTCATGGCCCTGGAGCTGGTGCCCGGTGCCCTCGACGGCGAAGACGGGCTGGTCGTCTATCCCGCGGCGTTCGGCCTGGTCTCGTAGAAGGACCAGCAGGCCCAGTTACAACAGAGGCGAGTGAATGTTCTTGTCATCCTGAGCGAAGCGAAGGATCTCACGCAAGTTGCGCAGTCGTTTGATCCATCCGCCAGTTCCTTCGCTTCGCTTCTGTGATTGCGGTCAAGAGGAAGAGTCGTCGAACGGGCCACGCGTGCGGCTACAAGCTTCTGTACGCGGTCTGAGCCAGCAAGATGGTAAGTGCGTGGAAGGGTCCGAGCTCAGGAGCGTGATGACCGGTGAAGGTCTCGACAGAGCGCAGCACGGGTTGGGCCCTCCAGCGCGGG
>CAIYWM010000660.1 GCA_903929895.1 uncultured Alphaproteobacteria bacterium | reverse complement strand
TTCCTCCTGGAAGGCCTCCTCGCGGGCTTTCTTGATGCTCGGCAAGGCCATCAGGATCAGCAGCAGCGTCGTCGTGATGAGCAGGCCGAGACTGATCGGCCGCTCCAGGAAGACCATGGCGTCGCCGCGCGAGAGCAGCATGGCGCGCCGGAAGTATTCCTCCATCTGCGGTCCGAGCACGAGGCCCAGCAGGAACGGTGCTCCTTCGCAGCCCAGCTTGACGAAGACGTACCCGAGCACGCCGAACATCGCGACCTGCATGACGTGGAACGTACTGTTCTGCAGGCTGTAGGCGCCGATGCAGCAGAACAGCAGGATGGCCGGTGCCAGATAGCGGTACGGCACGGTCAGCAGCTTCACCCACATGCCGATCATCGGCAGGTTGATGATCACCAGCATGGCGTTGCCGATCCACATCGAGACGATCATGCCCCAGAAGAGGTCGGGCTTCTTGGTCATGACCTCGGGCCCCGGCTGGATGCCCTGGATGATCATGGCGCCGACCATCAGCGCCATGACGGCGTTCGACGGAATGCCAAGAGTGAGCATCGGGATAAATGAGGTCTGGGCGGCGGCATTGTTGGCCGCCTCGGGCGAAGCGACGCCCTCGACCGCACCCTTGCCGAACTCACCCGGGTTCTTGGAAAGCTTCTTCTCGAGCGTATAGGCCGAGAAAGCACCGAGGGTCGGACCGCCGCCCGGCAGAACGCCCAGCAGCGAGCCCAGCACGGTGCCGCGCAGGATGGCCGGGATGGCGCGCCTGATCTCTTCGCGCGTCGGCCACAATGACCCGACCTTGATCGCCCCGCCGCGTTCCAGGTGTCGTTCGAGGTTCACGACGATCTCTGCGATACCGAACAGGCCCATGGCAATCGGGGCGAAGTCGATGCCGTCGCTCAGTTCCGGAACGTCGAAGGTGAAGCGCTGAGCTCCGGTGTTCACGTCGGTGCCGATCAGGCCGAACAACAAGCCGAGGAACACCATCGCGATCGCCTTGGTGATCGAGCCGCTGGCCAGCACCACCGCGGCGACGAGACCGAGCGCCATCAGCGAGCAGTAGTCGGCCGGGCCGAACTTCTGCGCCATGCGCGTCAGCGGCTCGGCAAAAATGACGATGATGATCGTGCCGACGGTCCCGGCGAAGAACGAGCCGACGGCGGAGATCGACAGCGCGGCACCGGCTCGCCCGTTGCGCGCCATCTGATAGCCGTCGAGACAGGTCACGACCGAGGAGGCCTCGCCCGGCAGATTCACCAGGATCGATGTCGTCGAACCGCCGTACTGCGCGCCGTAATAGATGCCGGCCAGCATGATCAGCGAGGCGGTCGGCGGCAGATGGAAGGTGATGGGCAGCAGCATGGCGATGGTCGCCACGGGACCGATGCCCGGCAGAACGCCGATCAGAGTGCCGACCATGCAGCCCAGCAGGGCATAGGTCAGGTTCTGGAAAGTGAAGGCGACACTGATGCCGAGGACGAGATTGTCTAGCAGATCCATGTCACCAAATCCCCTGCACGACAGATATGTTCATACCCAGTCCGACCTTGAAGACGACCGTGCAGAGGATCGAGAGGACGACGATGTTGCCGATTACTTCGGTGAGCTTGAATTCCTCGCCGGCCAGCGACGAGATCATCACGAGCACGACCAGTGCCGGAATCAGGCCCGCGCGTTCGAACAGCAGCGCGAAGCAGACGATGCCGAAAGTGACCAGGGTGATCGGCTTCCACTTGGGCCGTTCGACCGGCTCGCTGCCGCTCACCAGGGCCACGATGCAAACCAGCACCCCCAGTGCCAGCAGGATCATGGAGAGCATGCGCGGGACGTAGCCCGGTCCCATGCGAACGGGCGTGCCGACGGCAAGATGCTGCCCGAAATAGAGTGCCGCCAAGCCGAAGGCGACAAACATCAACCCGGACAGGAAGTCCTTGGTCAGAAGCCGATTCACGGTGTTTCGCTCCCCAAACGTTTACGCTGTGTTGCGACGCCCGTAATCGCGAAACACAGGCGCGGACCGTACTGCCAGATGCTTACGCCAAGCTGACGCCGGATCAGGTCAACCCGCTGCCCGGAACGAAAGAGCACTCGCACGGACCTGGAAATGGAAGCCGAGACCCGGATGCCGTCCCCGATTTGACGGGACACCCGGGTGATGTGTGGAATGCGGTGTGAAATACCTAGTCACAGGGAGAGCCGCGTGAGCGACAAGACTTATGGATTCGAGACACTGGCCCTGCACGCCGGCGCCGCTCCCGATCCGACCACGGGCGCGCGCGCCCAGCCGATCTACCAGACGACGGCCTATGTCTTCGAAGACGCTGACCATGCCGCAGCGCTGTTCAATCTGCAGACAGTGGGATTTATCTACTCGCGGCTGACCAATCCCACGAATGCCGCCCTAGAGACCCGGCTGGCGACGCTGGAGGGCGGCCGCGGTTGCACCGTTGCCTCGTCTGGCCACGCCGCCCAGGTCCTCGCGCTCTTCCCACTCATGGGCCCCGGTGCCGAGATCGTCGCGGCCTCACGCCTCTACGGCGGCTCCCTGCAGCAGATGAAAAACACCTATCCGAAGTTCGGCTGGACGGCGAACATCGTCGACGCCGACACGCCGGACAATTTCAAGCGCGCCGTCACCGACAAGACGAAGGCCTTCTTCATCGAGAGCCTCGCCAACCCAGGTGGCGTCATCAGCGACATCGAGGCGATCGCGCGCATTGCCGAGGATGCAGGCGTCCCGCTGCTGGTCGACAATACCCTGGCCACGCCGTGGCTCTGCAAGCCGATCGAGTACGGCGCCACCCTGGTCGTGCATTCCACCACCAAGTTCCTGAGCGGCACTGGCACGTCGATGGGCGGCGCAGTCGTCGATTCCGGCAAGTTCGACTGGTCGCGCGGCGGGAAGTTCCCGAGCCTCGCCGGCCCGGAGCCCGCCTACCATGGTCTCAATTTCTACGAAACCTTCGGCGACATGGCCTACACGTTCCACAGCCATGCCGTGGGCCTGCGCGATCTCGGCCCCACGCAGGCGCCGTTCAACGCCTGGCTCACCATGCTCGGCATGGAGACACTGGGCCTTCGGATGGAGCGTCACTGCGCCAATGCGCTGGCCGTCGCGCAGCATCTCGAGAAGCACCCGGCCGTGGCCTGGGTGAGCTATGCCGGCCTGCCCTCCAACAAGTACAACGCGCTGGCGAAGAAGTACCTGCCCAAAGGCGCCGGCTCGGTGTTCACCTTCGGCGTGAAAGGCGGCTACGACGTCGGTGTGAAGGTCGTCGACAATGTCGAGCTCTTCTCCCACCTCGCCAACATTGGCGATGCGAAGAGCCTGATCATCCACCCCGCCTCGACCACGCACCGCCAGCTCTCCGAGGAACAGCGCGTGGCCGCAGGTGCCGGCCCCGACGTGCTGCGACTGTCGGTCGGCATCGAAACGGTTGCAGACATCATCGTCGATCTGGATCAGGCTCTGGAAAAGGCGACGCGCTCCTAGGCCGTCGTCCCTACGCCGGGGAACACGGCGAGGCAGGAGGATGGAATGCTCAGCAAGGCGGACAACGAGTTTCTCACCCGTTCCGGCAGGGGCACGCCCATGGGCGAGATGCTGCGGCGGTTCTGGATGCCGGCTCTGCTCTCCGAGGAATTGCCGGAGCGGGACGGGCCGCCGAAGAAGATCCGCATCCTGGGCGAGGACCTGCTGGCCTTCCGCCAGACCGACGGAAGGGTCGGCATCGTCGAGCCGCACTGCCCGCATCGCGGAGCCAACCTCTACTACGGCCGCAACGAGAATTGCGGGCTGCGCTGCTCCTTCCACGGCTGGAAGTTCGACATCGACGGCAACTGTGTCGACCTGCCGACCTCGCCGCCGGAATCCACCTACAAGGACACGATCAAGCTTCTCGCCTATCCGACACGCGAATGGGCCGACATGATCTGGGTCTACATGGGCCCGTGCGAGACGATGCCCGAACTGCCGCAGCTCGAGCTCGGGCTGGTCCCCGCCGCCTCGCGCTTCGTCACCAAGAAATGGCAGGACTGCAATTGGGTGCAGAGCCTGGAAGGTGCGATCGACACGTCGCACTTCTCCTTCCTGCACAAGGTCCTGGCTACCGACGACGAGGCGGCGCGCCGCGCCATGAGCCGCGCCGCGCTGAGCGACCAGGCCAAGCCCGACGATCGCGTCCGCTGGGTGCAGAACGACCCGCGGCCGCGTTTCAGCGTGCTGGGCCACGACACCGGCCTGGTGATCGCCGGCGGCCGCAAGACCGACGGACCAGACCTCTACTGGCGAATCGCGCAATTCCTGATGCCCAACCATGCCTACACGCCCGCCGCCTTCCCGGGCGAGATCTACTATGGGCAGTCGTGGGTGCCGGTCGATGATGTGAACTGCTGGATCTACAGCTACTGCTGGCAGCCCGACCGGCCGCTCAGCAATTCCGAGCGCGCCAAGTTCCGCGGCGGCTTCAACGTCCATTCCGAGGTCGACGCGGACTACAAGCCGCTGCGCAACCGGGATAACGACTACCTGCGCGACCGCAGCGTCCAGCTCAGCGAGAATTTCACCGGCATCACCGGCGTCTCCGAGCAGGACGCCGCCATCCAGGACAGCCAGGGGCCGATTCAGGATCGCACGAAGGAGCATCTCGGGCCGACAGACATCGGCATCGTCGAGTTCCGCAAGCTGGTGATGGGCACGGCCCGCCGCCTCGCCTCGGGCGAACCGCCGGCCGCAGCCCACAAGGCGCATCGTTATGCGGTGCGCTCCGGCGGTTGGATCGCGGCGCCGGACAAGGATCTCGCCACGGTCATGACCGAGCGGTTCGGCCACGATCGGGGCTATATCGGAAACAACTACGGATTGGGTGACTGATGCTCGCCTCCGACAACGCGTTCCTGACGCAGGGCGGTCCCGGCACGCCGATGGGCGACCTGCTGCGCCGCTTCTGGATGCCCGCCCTCCTTTCCGAAGAACTTCCCGACCGCGACGGGCCGCCCAAGAAGATCCGCATCCTGGGCGAGGACCTGCTGGCCTTCCGCCAGACCGATGGCAGGGTCGGCATCGTCGAGCCGCACTGTCCGCACCGTGGCGCCAACCTCTATTTCGGCCGCAACGAGGAGTGCGGCATCCGCTGTGCCTTCCACGGCTGGAAATTCGACATCGACGGCAACTGCGTAGACCTGCCGACCTCGCCGCCCGACTCCACCTACAAGGACACCATCAAGCTTCTCGCCTACCCGACACGCGAATGGGCCGACATGGTCTGGGTCTATATGGGCCCACGCGAGACGATGCCCGAACTGCCGCAGCTCGAGTTGGGACTCGTCCCCGCAGCGCACCG
>CAIYWM010000659.1 GCA_903929895.1 uncultured Alphaproteobacteria bacterium | reverse complement strand
GGCCGCGCCAACGTACCGGGCGTCGCCGGCTGGGAATGGACCGTGCGCAACATGGGCGCCGTACCGACCGTGGGCCTCGGCCTCGGCTCCGTCGCGGGGCTCGGTGCGGCGCGCCTTGCGGCCACCCACTACTCGGTGATGGTGAAGGAAGTCTCCGCGATGTTCGTCGCCGGGCCGCCGGTGGTGAACCGGCTGAGCGCCAAGCAGTACGACAAGCAGGAACTCGGCGGCTGGGAGATCCAGCTGCGCGCCGGCGCGATCGACGAGGCGGTCGACAGCGAGGACGAGGCCTTTGCCGCGGCGCGCCGCTTCCTTTCCTACCTGCCCTCCTCGGTCCACGAGGCGCCGCCGCGCGGCCCCGTGACCGACGATCCGGCGCGACGCGAGGAGACGCTGTTCGACGCCATCCCGCGCGACATCCGCAAGGTCTATCGCATCCGGCCGATCGTCGAGAAGGTCGTCGACCAGGGCAGCTTCTTCGAGATGGGCCGGCTCTACGGCCGCTCGGTCGTGACCGGCTTCGCGCGCGTCGACGGCTGGCCGGTGGCGGTGATGGCGAGCGATCCGATGTTCTATGGCGGCGGCTGGACGTCCGATACCTGCCAGAAGGTGACGCGTTTCCTCGACCTCGCCGAGACCTTCCACCTGCCCGTTGTCTATTTCTGCGACTGTCCCGGCTTCCTGATCGGGCTCGAGGCCGAGAAGAGTGGCGTCATCCGACAGGGGGTGCGCGCCATGTCGTCGATGTTCCAGACGACCGTGCCGTGGTGCACCTTCATCATCCGCAACGCCTTCGGTGTGGCCGGTGCCGCGCACCAGAACGGCTCGCGCATGAACTGGCGCTATGCCTGGCCGTCAGGTCGCTGGGGATCGCTGCCGCTGGAGGGCGGTATCGAGGCGGCCTATCGCGCCGACATCGACGCCGCCGACGACCCCAAGGCCAAGATGGAGGAGATCGGCGATCGTCTGAACAAGCTGCGCTCGCCGTTCCGCAGCGCCGAGACCTTCTGGATCGAGGAGATCATCGATCCGCGGGACACGCGAAAAATCCTCTGCGAGTTCGTCGACCTGGCAGCACCGGTGCGGGGCAGCGGTCCCGCCAACATGTGGATGCGCCCCTAGCTCCGCCAGCCGTAGCCCTTGAGCTTCGGCAGCATGCCGCAGGCAGGCTCGAAGGGCGGATTGCTGAGGTAGTCCTGATCGGCAACGATGTAGGACTGTCCGGGCGTGCGGCTGACCAGGGCGCTCAACGCCGGATATGACCAGTCCTGGAAGAACAACTTGGTCGGCCAGTCGTGCAGCGGCAGCGTCTCGGCCCTGACGATCCCTCGACGTTGGTCCACGACGAGTCGTAGTTGCTCGATGTGGCCGCTCCACAGCCGGGTCAAGGCGACGTCGGGAATCGCTCCCGCGACGGCGAGCGCCCCGAACAGAAGTACCATGCGGCGAGCCACCTCGGGCTGGCGCACGACGGCAAAGAGCGCCGGCGGATTGCGATAGGCCACCTGAAGCCACATGCCAACGAGAAGTGCCGCCAGAAGCATGCCGGCCGCCTGCCGCGCCACATAGTGGGAGGGCGGATAGAGTATCGAGGGCGCATGCACGATTCGCCACCACGGCGACAGGGCCAGCAGGACCGCGATGACCCCCATCACCACTGTCGGCCCCCGTCCTTGCAGCCAGGCCGGCCGCCGCACGCCGGCGACAAGGCAGATCAGGAAGCCTGCAAGCGGTGTGGCGAACTGAATGTTCTGCCAGAAATCGACGCTCGTGGAGCGCACCTTCATGAAGTGCGGATGGTCCCAGTAGTCGAAGATCGTCACGGCCGATACGAGGGCCGCGCCGATGAAGGCGAGCGCCGCCAGCTGGCATAGGGTTCTCGTCACCGGATCGCTGCCGCCGCGCCGGGCCGACCACAGGATCGCCGCCGCCAGCAGCGGTCCCAGGTAGATCGTGGCTTCATAGGAGCGCAGGCAGAGCAGTCCGAAAGCCAGCAGCAGAGCCGCGTCCCGGCGGCTGGAGCCGTCGGTCGTGAGCGCGACCGCCATGGCGGCGGTGATGCAGGCAAAGGCCACGTTGTACTCGCCGACGATGAAGAACGAGGTCGGCAGGTAGACCGCCGCAACGATCGCCAGCACCGCCGCCAGCAGCACGGGATCGCGGCTCACACGGACAAGGGCGAAATGATAGAAGGCGGTCGGGAGGGCGAACAAGGCTGCCGAATAGGCCATGGCCAGCATCCTCGTGTCGCGGACACCCCATTCGGCCAGCAGCAGGACCGGCGCTTGCGTCACCCAGTCGACGTGGGCGCGGGCCGCATAGAAATCGTGGAAATGCCCATGGTCGAGCAGGTTCACCAGGAACGAGGAACCGTCCCAGAACAGGCCACGACAGGTCACCGTATTGTGCAACGCCAGCGCCCAGAGGAGCACCGCGACAGTCCGGGCGACGGCGACCGGCGACATCGTGGGCACGGTCAGTCGCGCCACATGTAGTTCCCCAGCGGATAAGGTTCGGCCGGCGGGAATGGTTGCCAGTTGTTGAAGTCGCGCGGCGGCGCGATGATGCCGTCGCCGGCTTTGCCGCGCAACGCGAGGCTCTGGCTGGGCAGGATCCACGATTCGACCAGCGTCTCGAGAGGGCGCCGCGACAGGGGCGTGGATTCGAAGGCGATCACGCCGCTGTTGCTGCGCACGATCGTTCGCACCGTATCGAGATAGGTGCGCCATTCGAGCGTGAGATAGATATTGGACGGCAGTACCGCGAGCACGACCAGGCAGGCGAATGCGAGAATCCGGCTCGAGATCTCGGTTCGGCGCAAGGCGACGAGCGAGGCGAAGCGGGAGCCGAGCGGCGACGTATAGAGCCACATCAGCACGACGATGGTGGCGACGACGAGGCCCGCGAGGCTGCGGGCGGTGTATTGCGACTTGGCGTGTGGCCGCACCAGCGAGTCGGTCAGCACCAACAAGGG
>CAIYWM010000658.1 GCA_903929895.1 uncultured Alphaproteobacteria bacterium | reverse complement strand
TGATCACCCGCGACATCGACATTCTGGGCGACATGGCCAAGCGCAACCTGGCCGAGGTCTTCCTGTCGGTGACGACGCTCGACCGCGACCTTGCGCGCACCATGGAGCCGCGCGCCTCGGCGCCGCATCGAAGGCTCGACGCGATCCGCGAACTCGCGGCGGCCGGCATTCCGGTGGGCGTGATGACGGCGCCGATGATCCCCGGCCTCAACGATCACGAGATGGAAGCGATCCTCGACGCGTCGGCAGCGGCCGGCGCCACGCGCGCGGGCTACACGGCGCTGCGCCTGCCGCTCGAGATCAAGGAGCTGTTCGAGGAATGGCTGCGCGCCAACCGCCCCGACCGCGCCGAACGCATCCTGTCGCTGGTCCGCCAGATGCGCGGCGGCGAACTCTACAAGGCGGAGTTCGGTACGCGCATGAAGGGCGAGGGCCCGATCGCGCAGCTGCTGAGCCAGCGCTTCGCCGCCGCCGTGAAGCGCCTCGACCTCAACCGTGTCCGCTACCGCCTCGACACGATGCGCTTCGCCGTCCCCGCCGCCGCCCGCACCGCCCTGGTCGATGCCAGGCGCGACGCAAGGCAGATGAGATTGTTCTAGAGGAGTGAAGTCATGGCCGACGAACTGATCCTGTTTACCCATCCGCAGTCGCGTGGAGCGATGGTCCACTGGATGCTGGAGGAGATTGGCTGCCCCTACCGGCTCGAGGTGAAGCAGTTCGGGCCCGACATGAAGTCGCCCGAGTATCTCGCCATCAATCCGATGGGCAAGGTGCCGGCGCTACGCCACGGCGACACGGTCGTCACGGAGAGCGCCGCGATCCTCTGCTACCTCGCCGACCTCTTTCCCGAGGCGAAGCTCGCGCCGCCGCCTGCGGAGCGCGGCGCCTACTATCGCTGGCTGTTCTTCGTCGCCGGCTGCGGTGAGCCGGCGCTGGGCAACAAGGCCGCCGGCTGGACTCCCGATACGCCCACACTGCAGATGCAATTCGGCTACGGCTCCTACGAACGCACCATGGAGACCGTGGCCCAGCTGGTCGCGGACCGGCGCACCATCGCCGGCGACCATTTCACCGCGGCCGACCTCTACATGGCGTCGTTCCTGCACTGGGGCATGATGTTCGGCGTCATCGAGAAGCGGCCGGTGTTCGAGGCCTACGCCGATCGCCATGTCGGACGACCGGCGGCCCTGCGGGCGCAGGAACAGGGGGCGAAGCTCATGGCCGCGATGGCACCGGCGAGCTGACGGGGCGGGAGCCGATCAGGTCACGACAGCAGCAGCGTCCGCACCAGCGGCAGGGTCACGAAGGCCAGCACCGTGTCGACCATGATGACGAAGGCCAGCGTCTCCTCGTCGAGCTTGAACTTGCCGGCGATGATGAAGGACAGGAGCTGGCTCGGCATCGCCGCCTCGAGGATGGCGGCGTTGGCGTAGACGCCCGTGAGCCCGAGCGGGCCCACGGCGCTGAAGACGACCAGCGGCGCAAAGGCCAGCTTGATCGCCGCGACCGGAAGCGCCAGCGCCATCAGCTTCGTGGCCGAGAAGCGCAGCGCCATGCCGAGCGACAGCATCATGATGCCGCTGACTGCCACCGCGAGGATCGAGGCGGCATCCATGACCACGGCCGGGCAGGGCACGTCCGAGACCTTCCAGAGGATGGCTGCGACCAGCGCCCAGATTGGCGGCAGCTTCAGCGCCTCCAGTGCGGTCCGGCGGAAGGTGATCGGCTCCTGGCTGCCATAGGCGATGGCGATCATGGCGCCGATCGTGAGGTTGAGCGACGACTTGGTGACCTCGAACAGGACCGAGACTTCGGAGACCTGGTTGGCCTGGCCCGGGAAGATGCCGAGCAGCACCGGCAGCCCGAGATAGGTGACGTTACCGAACGCCGCACCCAGCATCATCGCGCCCTTGGTCGGGCCGGGGATCGGCAGGAAGTGGAACACCAGAAATCCCACCGCCAGGCACGACAGCGTGCCGATCGCGGCCAGGGCGGGAATTTCGAGGAACAGGCGGCTGATCGTGCCGTCCATGACCGTCCGGAACACCAGCGCCGGCAGGAAGACGTAGAGGACCAGCTTGTTCATCGACTGGCGCGTCTGCTCCATGCCGGGAATGAAGGGGCGGAGGACGGCGCCCAGCAGGGCGATGGCGGCGAGAGGGAGGAATGCAGCGATCATCGGGGCCGAACTCTAGTCGAGGAACGCGACCCTGGGCCACAACTCGCGCCAGCGCTTGGCCTCGACCCGGGCATCGTATTCGTGGCGACGGGTTCGGCCGTATGGGGTCGGGCGGCAGCGCAGGTTCAGGAGATCGTCGGTGCCGAGCGGGGCGATGACGGTGAGCGTGTCGTCGGCTTCGAGGCGCACGCCGACGCCCGTCACCGTTTCCAGCCAGTAGATCATCGAGTCCGCGGTGTCGCGATGGGGCGGCAGGTCCTTCCAGACATGCATGCGCGCCTGGTTGCGCACCTGCCACGGGAGGCCGGGCAAGAGAGCGTCGAGCCGGCTCTCGAACGTCTCCTCGCTCTCGCGCGAAACGTCGCCGGCATCGAAATAGAGGACGTCGATGTCCACAGGTGCTCGCGCCGGCACGACGCCGTGCAGATGGTCCCAGACCCTGTTGCGCACGAATCCCGCGGCGATGCACCAGTCCGGCAGGGCGAGTTCGCGCACGGCACGTAGTTGTTCCATCGCGAGGGCGTCTTCTGCGATGATGCGGGCGACGAGGGACATGGCCCAGTCTAGCCGGCCTCGATGGGGATAATGCCGAGTTTTCGATTCGAACTGCGTTGCGAAGGACGTGTGGCCGGCATCGACGAAGCCGGCCGCGGACCGCTGGCCGGGCCGGTCTATGCGGCGGCGGCTGTCATCGACAGGACGCGGGTGGCGCGCAAGCTGCTGCGCATGATCGACGATTCCAAGAAGCTGACGCTCGAACAGCGCGAGGAGGCCTACGAGGCCATGATCGCGTCCGGCGTCGTGCAGTTCGCCTTGGGCGAGGCGAGCGTCGAGGAGATCGACCGCATCAACATCCTGCAGGCGACGTATCTGGCCATGCGCCGCGCCGTGCAGGCGCTGGTTGAGCAGCCCGAAGTCGTGCTGGTCGACGGCAATCGCGTGCCGCCGCAACTGGGCTGCCGCGCCGAGACCATCGTCGGCGGCGATGCCCATTCCTACTCGATCGCCGCCGCCTCGATCTTCGCCAAGGTGACGCGCGACCGCTACATGCACGCGCTCGCGCTGACCTATCCGGGCTATGGCTGGGAAACCAACCGCGGATACGGCAGCCAGCAGCATCTCGAGGCGCTGTCGCTGCTGGGGCCCACGCCGCACCACCGGCGCAGCTTCGCGCCCGTCACGCGACTGGTGTGAGGCATGGGAATCGGATCGATCCGCAACCTCGACTACGTGGTCCTGCTCTGTGAGGACCTGGTCCGCGCGCGGCAGTTCTATCTCGACGTGATGCAGTTCCGCATCGAGCGCGAGACGCCGCGATGGGTGAGCTTCCATGTCGGGTCGGGCCTGCTCTGCCTGCGGCCGCGCACTCTCGAGGGCGTCTTCCAGGACGGGCCGGGCGGTCCGACGGGGTCTGCGTCGGTCCAGCTCGCCTTTCGCGTCTCGCCGCCCGAGATCGACGAATGCCAAACCGAGCTCGCGGCCAAGGGCGTCGAGTTGATGGGCCCGCCGCGCGAGATTCCCTCCTGGGGTCATCGCGCGATCTTTTTCCGCGACACCGAAGGCAACGTCATCGAGATCTACGCCGAAGTCTGACGGCAGGAGAACCAACGTGCTCAAGCTCTACTACACCGCCAGTACCTGTTCGCTCGCCACCCATATCGTGCTGGAGGAGGTCGGCGCCGACTATTCGACGGTGCGCATCGACTTCGCCACGGAACAGCAGAAGTCGGCCGAATATCTGAAGGTCAATCCCAAGGCCCGCGTGCCGGCACTGGTGACCGACAGGGGCATCCTCACCGAGACGCCGGCGACGCTGGTCTATGTGGCGCAGAGCTTCCCGCAGGCACGGCTCGCGCCGATGGACGATCCCTTCTTCTTCGCGCAGATCCAGTCGTTCAATTCCTATCTCTGCTCGCACGTGCACGTGGCGCATGCCCATCGCATGCGCGGCCATCGCTGGGTCGATGCCGGTGACGCGCATTCGATCGCCGCCATGCAGCGCAAGGTGCCGGAATCGGTCGGCGCCGGCTTCGAGCTGATCGAGCGCGAGTTGCTGAGGGGCCCGTGGGTGATGGGCGAGCACTACACGGTCTGCGACGCCTATCTCTTCACGCTCGCCCAGTGGCTCGAGAAGGACGGCGTCGACCTCGCACGCATCCCGCGCGTGGTCGATCACCGCCGCCGCATGTCGGAGCGGCCGAGCGTGAAGAAGGCGATCGCCGAGGAAACTGCCTAGGGACGGCCTCCCTTGAAACGGTGCAAAATCCCGGGGTGCTTGCAATAGGTGCGGGGAAACCTATGGTTGCTCCACCGCCGCTCCGTAGAGCGACATGGGCCTTGATCATGTCTGGCGGACTGGAGTTGCCGATGCGGTTCATCAGTCTGAAACTGTCGACGCTTGCTGCGGCAAGCCTACTCCTCGGGACTCTGCCGGCCCTGTCGCAAGGCTCGACGGGAGCGCCCATGGCGCCTCAGCCTCGCATCGCCCCCGCCCCGCAGGCTCCCGTCGCGGCGCCGCGAGCGCCTGTCATCACGCCCGCGCCGGCGGTCCCCCCGTCTGGCGTTCCGCTGAATACCACTCGCCAGGGCGCGCCCGTCCCAGGCGACAAGGCAGAGACGTGTTGCGGCACGATCATTATTCATGATGGCGTCGCGGGTGATCCGGCAGTCCTCCACGAAAAGTCGGCCATCAAGGGTTCGATCATCTACGAGCGGAAGTGAAGGGGATCGCTCCGCCCTGGAAGCATTCGAGCCGCCATCCTTCGGACACGGGCGTCCATTGCTACGCTGACCTCGTTCAGGGAACTTGAAGCGCAAGGCTGCGTTCCGTGGGAAGTGCCTCGGATAGCTAGCCTTCCCGAGCCGGA
>CAIYWM010000657.1 GCA_903929895.1 uncultured Alphaproteobacteria bacterium | reverse complement strand
CGCATCGTAGGGCTCCGGCAGCTCGATCGACGCGTTCAGCACCAGGATATCGACCGGCAACCAGGCTGAGACCGCAGCCGACAGATGATGACCCGCGTCGGGCAAGGCGAAGTCCTGGCCGAAGGCCCGCGCCGTTCCGCCGGCCTGCTCGATCTCGCGCACCACGGCGGCGGCGTCGGTCCGCTCTTCCTCGGTGTCCGCATGGTGGATCGCCAATTTCGCGCCCACGCCGGCGAGCGCCAGGGCGATGGCCCGGCCGATTTCGCGGCGGCCACCGGTGACCAGCGCGGTGCGGCCGGTCAGGTGAAAGAGATCGAGCACGTTTTGCGGCATGGGGACTCCGGAACGCCACCAGCATGGCAGGCTATTCCCGTGGGCGAAACCGGAGCGCGGTTCGCACCCGTCGAGACTTGTCAGCGCGCGCGAGGGCTGCTCCCCTTCGGACCGAGGGAGAACGGAAATGAAGAACGACTCGACCTATGACTACATCGTCGTCGGTGCCGGGTCCGCGGGCGCGGTCGTCGCGAGCCGCCTGACCGAGAGCGGCAAGCATCGCGTCCTGCTGCTCGAAGCGGGCACCCAGGGCTCGAACTTCTTCTGGTCGAAGGTGCCGGTCGGCGTCTCCAAGATGATCGACGATCCGGCGGTCAACTGGTGTTACTCCTCGGAGCCCGACGAAGGCTCGGGCGGGCGGCGCATCGCCGTGCCGCGCGGCCGCATGCTGGGCGGCTCCAGCTCGATCAACGGCATGGTCTACATCCGCGGCCAGGCGCAGGACTACGATCACTGGGCCCAGCTCGGCAATCGCGGCTGGAGCTTCCAGGACGTGCTGCCGATCTTCAAGCGCATGGAGAGGTTCGAGGGCGGCTCCGACGAATTCCGCGGCCGCAACGGCATCCTCCCCGTCACCCACACGCCGCGCAACAAGGTCCCGCTGCTCGAGAAGATGATCGCGGCAGCCGAGAAGATGGGCCTGCCCTACAATCCCGACCAGAACGGCGCCTCGCAGGAAGGCATCGGCATGTCGCAGGTGACGATCACCAAGGGACACCGTCAGAGCACCGCCTTCTGCTACCTCGATCCGGCCCGCAGCCGCGCCAACCTGCAGATCGACCAGGGCGCGATCGCGGAATCGCTCATCCTCGAGGGCAAGCGTTGCGTCGGCGTGCGCTATTCCGTGAACGGCCAGAAGCGCGAGGCGCGCGCCACGCGCGAGGTCATCGTGTCCGGCGGCTCGATCAATTCGCCCAAGCTCCTCGAGCTCTCCGGCATCGGCCAGGGAGACCGCTTGCGCGCGCTCGGCATCGCGCCGGTGCACGAGCTGCAAGGCGTCGGCGAGAACCTGCGCGACCACTACTCGCCACGAATGAAATTCGAGATCACCGGCAAGAACCTCACCTTCAACGACAATGCGCGCGGCTGGCGACTGGCCCGCGAGGCGCTGAAATACGCGATGTTCCGCGAAGGCTTCCTCGCCTCGACGGCGGTGCCGATCCGCCTCTACTTCCGCACGCGCGTGGGCCTCGACTCGCCCGACGCCACGATCTCGATCGCGCCCTTCCTCTACGAGATGGTCGGCAAGGAGCGTCGTGTGTCGGCGCAGAAGGGCATCACGATGAACGTGAACGTGCTGCGCTCTGAAAGTACCGGTTCGGTCCACATCAAGTCGGCCGATCCCGCCGAACCACCGGCGATCCGCTTCAACTTCCTGTCCACCGAGCACGACCGCACCGGCATCGTGACCGTCCTGCGCAAGGGCCGAGAGCTGATGGCGACCTCACCGCTCAAGGAAGTCACCGGCCAGGAGATCGCTCCCGGCGCCCATCTCCAGAGCGACGCCGAACTGCTCGAATGGGTGCGCAACAACGCCGAGACGACCTATCACCCGGTCGGCACCTGCAAGATGGGCAATGATCCGCGCGCGGTGGTCGACCCTGAGCTGCGGGTCCATGGCATCTCCGGCCTCAGGGTCGCCGACGCCTCGATCATGCCGACCCTCACCAGCGGCAACACCAACGCCCCTGCCATCATGATCGGCGAGAAGTGTGCTTCGATGGTCCTGGGTGCGGCGGAAGTGGCGCGGGCTGCCTGATCAAGAGACGCACGATCAGGCGCTGCGAGCTTGGAACCTCATACGGTTCAACAGCAGCAGGAGTGCGAGAGCAGTCACGCTCAGCCCGCCAAGCACCGCAAAGGTCGCCTGCGCGCCGATGCCGGACATCAGTCCGGCGAGAACGGGTGGGGCCAGGGCGTTGATCAGGTTCATCGGGAGAGCGATGGTCGACATCGCCGCCGCATAGTCGGCCTTCTGGAAGAAGACGAGCGGCATCGTCGCCCGCGCCACCGCGAAGGCGCCGCTTCCCAGTCCGAACAGCGCCAGATAGCCCGCGACGGGCACGGTTCCCGCACCGCCGATCCAGATCACCGCCAGCCCTACCGGAATCATCGCCCCCGCGACGAGCCCGGTGGACAGGCCGTCCCACCGCCGCCCACCCAGAAGGTCGATCACTCGGCCACCGACCTTGAACACACCCAGCAGCGAGGCGATCGCGACGGCGCCCGCGATATCCATTCCCATAGACTTCAGGAGTTGAATGCCGACCGAGTCGATGCCGAAGGTGACGAAGCTGTTCAGGGCGATGG
>CAIYWM010000656.1 GCA_903929895.1 uncultured Alphaproteobacteria bacterium | reverse complement strand
CGGTGGTGGATTGCGACACCGTGGTAATCATCCAGCGTGATTTCCATCGGCAGTTTCCAGTTGGCGGCAATTTCACCGTTCAAGCGCTGTGGACGCCCCGGCATCGCGCACATCGCGTCGAGGATGGGGAAGCCTTCACCGAGATAGTCCTCGAGGCTTTCCGAGGTATTCCCTCCTGGAAACCGACCGAAGATGAGAGATCCGCAGGTGGCAATGTCCAAGGCGACCAGTTTGGCGCCGACCTCGCGTGGATGGGTACCGAACACTTCCAGGCAATTGGGGATCCCGACCGCATGGCCGTCTCGATTGTAGTGCCAATGGTGAAAGCCACAAACAATCGGGCCGTTACCCTTGTCGGAGGTTCGCAAAGGAGAGAACCGATGGGCGCAGCGATTCTCGAATCCCTTAATCGTGTCGCCGAATCTCTGCACGAAAATCGACCGCCCGCCCAGTGTCCCGCGAAACCAGTCTCCATCCTTCTCCAGGTCTGGGGTAATCCCGAGAAGAGTCCAGCAATGCCCCAGAATGGCCTGTTCTTCCCTGAACTCCATGTCACCGGTGAGGGCGCGGGCCCAATTGGGCGAGATATTCCTTCCTCGACCGGGCCTCGGCGAGTTGGCGGTACCATAATGGTTGCTGTTGTTTAGCCAGTACTCGGTTTTCGTCACCCGGGCAGCAATCGGACCGCCGTCGCCCACCTCTGCGGGAAGGGCAAAGGAAAAGGCGCATTTGCCGTCGCCGATGCCCGCAACAGCCAAATCCGAACGAAAGCCATCCGCGCGTACAACGCCGACAAGAATGCCACCAGCATAGATTTCAACGGAGAGTCGCTCGCGGGGACGACCACCGTCGTATGCCCAACCATGCACGAGCCCGTCGCTCAACCCATCGATGTACCCGCGATATCGAGGTCGTCGCAAAGAGTCGAACATCCGCACCAAAGTGGTCTGCCCCAGTCGCGATGCCGGTCCGTGAGCAGAGTCCGGCCGCTCTGGCCGGTCCCCGCAGGCTGACGGGAGCGGAGCGTAAGGCAGACGCCCGGCTGGCGGCAAGATGGCCTCGTGAGCCGGCGAGTATCGATCACGCAAAGCAAGTCAGCCAGGTCCCGACGATCCCGCACTGCTCGGGGCCAGCATCCGGTTGGCGTCGGGACTCTAATCCTTCGGGCGCCTGTCGATTACGCGGCGCGCCTTGCCCATTGACCGCTCGATCGTACCCGGCGGCATGATCTCGATCTCGGCCGAGAGGCCGCACATGCCCTTCAGCCGCCGCGTCAGCTCCCCGGCCGAGTGCATCCGGGCCGCCTGCTCCTGACCGTCACGCGCCTCGACCCGCACCACCAGATCGTCGAGCGCACCTGTCCGGGTCAGCTCGATGACGTAGTGGCCGCTCAGCGCCGGGTCGCGCAGGATCTGTTCCTCGACCTGGCTCGGGAAGAGGTTGACGCCGCGCACGATCAGCATGTCGTCGCTACGGCCCGTGATCTTGGCCATGCGCCGCATCGCCGTGACCGAGCCCGGCAACAGCCGCGTTAGGTCGCGCGTCCGGTAGCGCACGACGGGCATCGCCTCTTTCGTCAGTGTCGTGAACACCAGCTCGCCCGGCTCGCCCTCTGTAACAGGCTGGCTGGTCACAGGATCGACGATCTCGGGATAGAAATGATCCTCCCAGATCGTGGGCCCGTCCTTGGTTTCGACGAACTCGCAGGCGACGCCCGGCCCCATCACCTCGCTCAACCCGTAGATGTCGACGGCATCGATGCCGAGCCGGCGCTCGATCTCAGTCCGCATGCCCTCGGTCCAGGGCTCGGCGCCGAAGATGCCGATGCGCATGGCCGTATCGCGCGGATCGATGCCCTGGCGCTCGAACTCGTCGGCGATCGCCAGCATGTAGGACGGTGTCATCAGCACGATCCGGGCACCGAACTCGCGGATGAGCTGCACCTGCCGCTCGCCGAAGCCGCCCGACATCGGCACCACCGTACAGCCCAGCCGCTCCGCGCCGTAATGCGCGCCCAGCCCTCCGGTGAACAGCCCGTAGCCGTAGGCATTGTGGATGATGTCGCCGGGCCGCGCGCCGCCCGCGAACAGCGAGCGCGCCATCAGGTCGCCCCAGGTCGCGATGTCCCGCGCCGAGTAGCCCACCACGGTCGGCCGGCCCGTGGTGCCGCTGGACGCATGAAGGCGGACGCAACGCTCGCGCGGGATCGCCAGCATGCCGTAGGGATAGGCGTCGCGCAGGTCGCCCTTCTCGGTGAAGGGGAAGCGAGAAAGATCATCGAGGCTGGCAAGCTGGTCGGGATGGGCGCCAGCCGCCTCGCACTTGGCGCGGTACGGCGCCTGGTTCTCGTAGGCGTGCCGCAAGGTGGTGCGCAGCCGCTCGAGTTGCAGCGCCCGCAGCGCGTCGAGCGACAGGCCGAGCTCAGGGAACAGGTTTCCGGTCATTTGCTGTCGAACCCGAATCGCCGATAGGTGTAGCCGAGGCCGATCAGCGCTGCGCCGAGGCCGAGGAACGAGAAGACCCGCAGCAGCCCGTGCAGCCCCGCCATGTCGATCAGGAAGACCTTGGCGACCACGATGCAGACCAGCACCATGCCGGCATGCCGCAGCGCCCCCGCCAGGCGCAGGAAGCCCAGCGCCAGCAGGGCTACGCCGAACAGCAGCCACACGATCGAGTAGGCATAGAGCTCCAGCCCATGCGCGTCGAAGCCGCGCCGCTCGAAGCCGGGATCGAAGAAGTGGCGCACCTCGAACGAGACATAGGCGAAGGCCAGGATCGACGCCGCCGCCTCGACCAGAATATCGACCCGCCGGTCGGGCTCGATATCGATCCAGCGCCGCGCCAGGGCCGCCATCGCCGCCGGCACCGCATAGGCCAGCAGCAATCCGTTGAGGATCGGCAGCCGGCCGACATCCGCCGGCTCGAACACCGGATTGGCGACCAGCACCTGGATGATGAGGACGACCGCGACAGCCACCCCGCCGCTCAGGCGCCACGCCCACAGGGCCACGAGGTCGCCGTCGAGCCGAACCTTCCACAGCGCCGCCAGCGCGAACGCCCCCCAGACCAGCACGTAGCAGGCCCGCTCCATGAAGCCCGCATCGGGCGTCATCATCGTCGTCGGCTGGAAGAGGCTGCGGACCTCGAGCGTCAGCAGGACGAAGGTGAGCAAGGCAGCCGCCGCCTCGACCGATCGCACCAACCGCACGTCGCCGGTTGGCCGCAGGAAGCGCAGCGCCACGACCAGTGCGGCGATCGAGATGCCGTAGCCCCAGAGCATCCAGTTGAGGACCGGCGTGAGGCCGATCGGATACTTCAGGAGCTCCGGGTTGACCACGAACCGCACGACCACGATGGCGAGCAGCGGCCAGCAGAGGCGGCGCAGGGTCACGAGCCCGAGTTGGGCGGAAATGGCGGCAACAGCGGCCAGCTCGATCGCGTAGGCGACGGTGATCCATTCGCGATTGAGCTCGAGCGGGATCGCGGCGCCGATGAAGAAGGTCACGCCGGCGGCCAGGAAGCCCAGCGCCTCGGTGGCG
>CAIYWM010000655.1 GCA_903929895.1 uncultured Alphaproteobacteria bacterium | reverse complement strand
GCCGGCCATGCCGCTGGTCTTGTCGCTGACGCCGTCCATCTGCAGCGCCAGGACGAACTTCGCCTGGCCGCGCATGCCGATCTCCAAGGTCTTGACGTCGAGCACCTTGGTCGCCGGGTCGAGGGTGTAGTCGAGCGCGATGTCGAACGGCACGTTCGGAACGCCGTAGGGTTCGAGGGCGGTGAACATCTCGTCGTCGCCCGTCATGCCCTCCAGTTTCAACCTGGCGAAACGCGGCGCGAGATCTTTCTTCGAATCCTTCCGGAGGCGATCGAAGTCGAGGTCGTCGACCGTCACCTTGGCGATCCTGATGGTGCTTTCCTTGTCGCCGGTCGCGGGGTTGGCCGGCACCACGGCCACGACGTCCTTCAACACGAAGCCCGTGGCGCCGAGCGGCTCGGCGCCGCCATAGCTCAGCGTCTTGAGCTCGAACTGGGGCTTGATCTCCTTCTCGAAGCGCTCCAGCCCGTTCTGCGCCCAGGAGCCGGTCGCAAACCCGATCAGCAGCAGCGCCGACATCAGCGCCGCGAAAACAATACGCATGAACTTGATCTCCTCACCCGACGCCCGAGAATAGCACAGAGGGGCGCGGGTCCGACCGACCTCGTCTCACCCGATACCAAAGGACGGCACCGGCGGCCTCGCCAGGGATTCCCGGCGTCCCGTCCGGCAACCCTCAGGGTGCCAGGGGCGACCTGCTCCCGGAAACTCCCCCCTCCGTAGCAAACCCCGATTCGTGGAATGCTGCGACGATTGGGAATCAGGAGCCGGCGTCGCTCCAGATCTTTAGTGCTTCCATTGCGGCGGGGCCAAGCCGCAGCAGCTCGGCGACACGATGCATGATCTCCGAATCGTCGGCGTTCTCGACGGCACCGGCGGCCACCGCAGCCTGCGGCGCTCCGAACTGGCCGAACAGGCCTCTCAGGCGATGTGCCGCCTTGCGCAGGCGTGCCACGTCTCCCGTCGCCATGGCGCTCTCGACCTCGGCAAGCGAGGCCACGACGTCCTGCTGACACGTGGATGACAGCTGGACGAAGGAATCGGCCCCAACCGCCTCACGCAGCTCGACGAGCGCGTTGATGTCCAGCAGGCCCGCGGCAGGTGTCAGGGGAGCGGCGGTGGCCTCTCGCATCAGCGTCTTCTCAATCATCGCGACCAGGTCTGAGGCTCGAATGGGCTTGCTGAGGTAGTCGGTCATGCCAGCGGCCAGTGCCAACTCACGGTCGACCTCCCCAGCAAATGCAGTAAGCGCGATGATCGGAACACGACCTGCGGCGCCCCCCAGCGCGCGAATCCTGCGGGTCGCCTCATGACCGTCCATGGTCGGCATCTGTACGTCCATCAGGATCACGTCGAAGTTCCCGGTCTTCGCGGCGACGAGCGCCTCGCCGCCGTCACTTGCCACCTCGACTTCATGCCCCATCTTCTCCAGCACTGCGCGCGCCACGATCTGGTTGGCTGGCGTGTCCTCGACGACAAGCACACGAAGGCGACGCGCAACCGAAGCTGCGGTGGCTATCGCGGGAAGGGCAGGAGCGAAGGAATCCTGAGCCGGGCCCCGCCCGAGGTCGAGCTCGAACCAGAATCGGGCACCGTGACCGGACTCGCTCTCGACATCGATCTGGCCGCCCATCAACTCGACGAGCTGCCGGCAGATCGCGAGCCCGAGACCGGTGCCGCCCTTCCTGCGTACCTGCACGTCAATGCCCTGCTCAAAAGGCTTGAAAAGACGGATTCTGTCGGCGGGGGATATCCCCACGCCCGTGTCGCGCACTTCGAAGCGCACGCGAACTCCATCGATCCGACGTTCGACGATTTCCGCGGACAGGGTAACCGTCCCATGCTCCGTGAACTTCACGGCGTTGCCGAGAAGGTTCAGGAAGATCTGGTTCAACCTGCCCGCGTCGCCCACCAGCACGTCGGGCAGGTCTGCCGCCAGCTTTGTCGATAGACCGAGGTTCGCTCCACCCGGCAGCCTCCGCGCGAGGTCGACGGCGCTTTCCGCCAGTTCGCGTAAGTTGAACGGGCTCCTTTCTATCTCCAGCCGGCCGGCCGCCACCCGGGAGAAGTCCAGGATGTCGTTGATGATGGTGAGGAGATTCCCCGCGGACTCTTCAATGATGCGAACATAATGCTTCTGTGTCGGTTCGAGCGCTGAATCGGCCAGGAGGCTGGACAACCCGATCACTGCGTTCATCGGCGTTCTTATTTCATGGCTCATCTTCGCGATGAAATCCGACTTTGCACGATCCGCGATTTCCGCCGCCTCCTTCGCTTGCCGCAGATCCTGCTCCTTCTGCCGTCGATCGGTCACATCGGTTGCGAACGACAACAGAGCCGGCCGGCCCTCCCACTCGATCGAGACGGCCGAATGTTCGAACCAGCGCACGGTCTCTCCGCCGGACCGTATCCGCAATTCCATCTTGCGGGACGCCCCCTCGGCGCGCATCTCGCGACCGTAGTGCTCGCGCACTTCACGCCAATCCTCGGCGACGACGAGGTCCTGGATGGGTGTTCCTGCGAGGGGTCGTTGGCGGTCGCGGAGGAGACTCTCGGCTGCTGGATTTGCGAGTACGATTCGCTCGTCCTGGATGACGAAAATCCCTTCGCTCGAATTCTCGAACAGCTGCCGATAGCTCTGCTCCGACAATCGCAGCCTCTCCTCCGACAGCCGGCGATCGGTAATGTCGCGAAGGTAGGCGACGAAGCCCGGCTGATCGGGCGACCTGATGGCAACGATCGAAAGCTCGCAGGGAAACACAGAACCATCGCTGCGTTGTGCTTCGATCTCGATTCGCTTTCCGAGGACGTTGCTCTCTCCCGTCGCGAAATAGCGACGCAAGCCGTTGCGATGAGCCTCCCGATATTTTTCAGGGACGATGAGGTTGGACATTTCCTTGCCGACCACGTCCGCCCGCAGATATCCGAACGTTCTTTCGGCAGCAGGATTGAACTCGAGAACTCGTCCCTGATTGTCGATGCCGATGACGCAATCAATCGCCGCACCTGCCAGCCTTTCCAGGCGCTCCTGGCTGTGAAGCAACGCCAATTCGCGTTCCTTCTGGTCCGTGATGTCAATGCGCAGCCCTACCGTGCCGCCGCCAGGCACTCGGCGCTCCAGGATGCGGATCCACCGCCCCCCGGCTGTGTACTGTTCGAGCGGTCCTCCGGCGGCGCGATGCTGTCGAAGACGGTCGGCAATCCAGGCCTGTTCCCGGCCGCGCGCCTCGGGGTACTGGCCCCGGCGCACGCCTTCACGAATGCCCAGTTCATAGGATGCCCCTCGGTAAATCAGGTCGGCGCTCTCGCCGTACATGTCGCGATAGGTCTCATTGAAAAAGGCGATGCGGTCGTCGGCGTCGAACATCACGAAGCCGTCGGGTAACGCCTCGATGGCCGCCTGAAGTCGGGCGTCGGTCTGTTCCAGGGATGCGATGGATGCGCGCTCAGCGGTCACATCACTTAGAACGGCAACGAACTCGCCGGTCGATGAGCCTGGAAGCGGCCAAACACGGACCTCGATGGACAGGTCTGCCACGGCCCAGTCAGCGAAAGCAGCCTTCTGGAGTCCATCGGGCGGCCACGCGCCGGCCACTGGTCCGATGATTTCCGCATTTTTTCGACCTTCGCAGGGTGCTCCATCCCTTTCGAGAAACCGCCGTGCGGCTTCATCCGGGAAGCGGATCGTACCATCCGAGTCGAGTCTCACGAGACCTGGCGGTAACGCCTCCTGCGTCCTTGTCGCCTTCATCCGCCACTTCCCAGATCAACCTTTGGAACGCCAGGAATGCTATCATTCCGCCGGGTTCCGGGGTAGCCACGAGCGGCCGGTGCAAGTTTCCCTGCCGCTTCCGTCGCGCACGACCTTGGCACCGACTTTCACGAGCTTCGCCCGCTGGCTGGCAGAGACCACTGACCAGGCGACCTTCGACAGGCTGGCGGAGGCGGCCGAGAAGGGTTGTCCCGTTTCCCGGCTGCTCAATGCCGAGATTACGCTCAGCAAGACTTTGAAGTAGCATTCCAGCATCAGTCCCGGGGCGCCGCATGGCGCGGCACCCCACCCAGGAGTCGTCGATGATCCGCTTGCTTTCTTGCACCCTCGCCCTGCTTGCGCTGCCGTTCGCAACCGCTTCCGCCCAGAAGCCCACGAAGGACGACGCCGAGAAGATGGTGATCGGTCTCTACGCCGTCTCCATCGCCGTGGACACCTGCGACCTCGACATGACGAGGGACCAGGAGAAGCGCCTCGAGTTCTGGATCGATTGGGCGGAAAAGCAGCTCAACATCGCCGATCGCAAGCTCGACAAGGCCTACGACACGATGGAAAAGGAAGCGGGAAAGAACAAGAAGGCCTTTTGCGCCGAGATGATGCCGATCGCCGAGAAGGCGCTGAAGGAGCTTCCGCCCTCGATGTGAGCCTTCAAACCTCTTCCCCTTTGCGGGTTCCGCAAAGGGGAAGTGGGCTGCTCTTTCGTCAGCTCGAGCCACGCGGCGTGAAAGCCCACTCGCCGCAGGTCGGCCGCGGGAAAGGCGTCATGGGCGGCCTTCAGTGCCTGCAGGCAGACGATGTCGGGCCAGGCGCCGGTTCACGGGGAAGGTGGCGATCTTCATGGCGCTAGCGATACCCCGCCGCCTGCAGCTCGAAGAGCTCGGCATAGCGGCCCTGCTGCGCCACCAACTCCTCGTGCGTGCCCTGCGCCTCGACCCTGCCGTCCGCCAGCACCAGGATCCGGTCGGCCATGCGGACACTCGAGAAGCGGTGTGAGATCAGCACCGCGGTCTTGCCCCTGCTCAGCTCCTTGAAGCGCTGGAACACCTCGAACTCGGCGCGGGCATCGAGGGCGGCGGTCGGTTCGTCGAGGATCAGCACTTCGGCCTCGCGCATGTAGGCACGGGCGATGGCGATCTTCTGCCATTCGCCGCCGGACAGTTCGACGCCGTTCTTGAAGCGCTTGCCGATCATCTGGTCGTAGCCATGGGGAAGGTGGCCGATCACCTCATCGGCCTGGCTTCGGCTGGCCGCGCGCGCGATGCGCTCATGGTCGCCGCGGGCCTCGATGCGGCCGACCGCGATATTGTCGCCCGCCGGCAGGTTGTAGCGGACGAAGTCCTGGAAGATGACGCCCATGCTGCCGCGCAGCTCGTCGAGCCCGTAGTCGCGCAGGTCGCGGCCGTCGAGCAGGATGCGGCCTTCGTCGGGGTCGTAGAGCCGCGTCAGCAGCTTGACCAGCGTGGTCTTGCCGGCGCCGTTCTCGCCGACCAGTGCCACGACCTCGCCGGCCTTCAGGGTGAAGGAGAGATGGCGCACCGCCCAGCGCTCGGCGCCGGGATAGATGAAACCGACATCCTCGAACACGAAGCCTTCGCGGATCGGTTTGGGAAAGGGCAGGGGATTGGCCGGCGAATGAATCTCGGGTCGGACATCGAAAAAAGAGAAGAGGTCGTCGAGATAGAGCGCCTGGCCGGCCACCGAGGAGAAGCCGCTCAGCAGCGATTCGAGCAAGGTGCGCAGACGGCGGAACGAGCCTGCGAGGAAGGTGAGGTCGCCTACCGAGAATTCGCCGGTCAGCGTACGCCACGCGATGTAGGCGTAGGCGAAATAGTAGCCGATGGTGCCGATGGTGGTGAACAGACCGCCCCAGCCGGCACGTCGCAGCGCGAGGCGGCGATTGGCCTCGTAGAACGACGCGGCGAGCCGGCGATAGCGATCGATCAGGAACCCGTTCAGCCCGAAGATCTTCACTTCCTTGGCGGTCTCGGCGCTGGCCGCGGTCTGCCGGACATAGTCGAGCTCCCGCCGCTCGGGCGTGCGGCCGAAATCGAGCGAATAGCTCTTGGCGTTGAAATGCGCCTCGCCGAGGAAGGCGGGGACCAGCGCCACCAGCAGCAGCACGATCAGCCAGGGCGCGAAAACGATTAGGCCGGCGGCCAGGCTCGCCACCGTCACGAGGTCCTGGGCCTGCGAGAAGAGCTGGCTCATCAGGGTCATGCGGCCACTGGTCTGGCGGCGTGCCCGTTCGAGCTGGTCCTGGAATTCGGCATCCTCGAAATCCTCGAGGTCGAGCGTCGCGGCATGTTCCATCAGCCGCACGCTCGAACTGGTGCTGACCTGCTCGGCCAGCAGCCCGTCGAGCAGCGAGACGATGCGCCCCAGCACGTCGGCCGCCACCGCCACCGCGAACTCGGCCCCCAGCAGCAGCCCGAGCCGGTTGAGATGGCCGCTGTCCAGCCATTGCTGCAGCGTCGCGGGCTTGTCGGGCAGCTGAACCAGCATCACGACGTCGTCGATGATCAGTTTGCCGATGTAGAGCGTCGCCACCGGCAGCAGCGCGCGCATCAGGCGCAGTGCGATGGTCGCGGCGGTCAGCGTCGGGCTGGTGGCCCAGACCATGGCGAGGAAGGGCCGCAGGTTCCGGAGCGCGCCGACGCGCTCGCGGAACGAGCTGGTGCTGACCGTCGAAGGTGAAGGCATCCCGGCTCAACCCCCGCGAGGGGGTGCGGGTTCCGGCTCAGTCATCAGGCTGCGGCTGGGCGTCCAGCCGCCGCCGCGCGAGGTGCAGTTCGCGGAAGCGGGAGAGGGGGCGCCCGGCTGTGGCCGCGACGGCAAAGGTCCTGGCCTGTTCGAAGCTGTTGTCGGAGGCGGCGACGACCGGCCGGTCGGTGTGCGAGATCGTCCATCGGACGGGCATGGATCGGATTTTAGCACGGAATGGATGACGCGCGGGACCTGGAGACGGCATAGTGCGGCCTCCGGGGGAGAATCATGAGCATTCGCGTCTTTACCGTCGTCCTCGTTGCCTCGCTTCTGGCGGCCTTGATGCCGGCCAGCGCTGAAATCCTGCCGACGCCGCCGGGCTGGCAGATCGAACGGGCGATCCTGGTGAACCGGCACGGCGTTCGCTCGCCGACCTCGTCCAACGAGCAGCTCGACAAGCACAGCGCAACGCCCTGGCCCACCTGGCCGGTCCAGCCCGGCTTCCTCTCGCCCCGTGGCGAGGAGCTGATGCGCCTGATGGGCGGCTATTACCGCGTGCTCTATGGCGGGCGCGGGCTGGTCCAGGCGGACGATTGCCCGACCGCCGGCACGGTCGCGGCGTGGACCGATCTTTCTCAGCGGACACGCACGTCGGGGGCCGCGCTCCTGGCCGGCATGTATCCGCGCTGTGCCAACCTGCCCCTGCGCAACCAGGCGAATTTCACGGTGCCGGATCCGCTCTTTAATCCGCAGCCGACCGCGTCCTGCCCCATGGATCTCGCGGCCAACCGCGCCGCAATCCTGGCGCGCCTGGGCGGCAGCTTCGCGTCGGTGCAGCGCGATTACCCCGCGGCGCTCTCCATGATGCAATCCGTCCTCTGTCCGGCCGACGCCACCAAGTCAGCCGGCGGCGGCAGCTGCGGTGAAGCAGGCGTTCCCACGAGCATCGTGAGCGGCACCGAGGACGGCGTTCGGCTGCGTGGCCCGATCGGCTATGCCTCGACCGCCGCCGAGAATTTCCTCATGCAAACCGCCGAGGGCATGCCCAAGGATGAGGTCGCATGGGGGCGGCTGGCGCACGATGCCACGCTGCGTGAACTCCTGACGCTCCATCAGCTCGATCAGGATCTCACCCAGAAGACCAAGCCCATCGCCCAGCAGCGCGGGTCGAACCTCCTGACGCTGATCGGCGCCATCCTGGTGAATGGCCATAGCTTCCCCGGCCATGCGGCCACGGGCCAGCCGGTGCGCCTCGGATTGCTGGTGGGTCACGAGAGCAACATCCACAACGTCGCCGCCCTGCTCGACCTCACCTGGCAGATTCCGGGCTTCCTCCCCGGCGAGGCCACGCCGGGCGGCGCGCTGGCCTTCGAGCAGTTTCGTGAGGCGAGGAGCGAAAAGCGCTACGTGCGCATCGCCTACTATGCGCAGACGCTGGATGAGATGCGCCGTCGCGCGCCGCTCACCTACCGCGATCCGCCAGGCATGGTGCAGGTGGCGCTGCCGGCCTGTTCAGCGGACCTCGTGAACAATGCCTGCCCTCTCGAGACCTTTCTCAAGATCGTCAAGGCGGCGGTCGATCCGGGTTGCGTCACGGCCACGGGTGGCAACTACTAGCGATCGCAGATCAGCCGTTCGCGGCCGAGCGCCGTGATGGCATCGCCTTCGGAGCTCGTCTCGATCAAGGCCAGATGAAGGAGGCGTATGCGGTGCTCTTCGGGCATCGAAGCGGCGGTGCCTTCGGCCAGCGCACGCAGGGAAGCAAGGGCGGCCTGGGTAAGTGGCGCGATCAGGCCGTTGGGCATGGTTCGAATATCTCTCGCCATGTGTCGTATCACCTCCGGGTTGGACGGTGATAACGACAGGGCGATGTGAAAGTTGACGACGCAGACCTCGATTACGCCGGGAACCGCCTCGACTTCGCCCTGTTTCGAGAACCGACTGATCGCAGTTGAGCCAGGAACAACGATTCCGGGAGAAGGCTACGTCAGCGCTCCGCGAACTGCATCGCCTCGCGGCGGCCAGCCTGTTCGTTGGCCATCATCACCAGACCGTAGGTTACCACCACGGTGAAAACGATCGTGGCGTAGAGGGTGTAGGGATGCGTCGCCGCCGCCGTGCCCGGCGGGAGGATGTGGTTCACCTCGAAGCCCAGAGCGGCGGCCCTGATGACTCGCGCGATGCCGAGGCCGACGAAGGCGAGCGCCGCCGGCAGCCGGCTGCGCAGATCGTCCTTGTGGCGGCCTTGCCAGATCTCCCAGGCAGAGGCCAGTCCCAGCAAGCCGAGGAGCAGGGAGAAGGGGATCGAGGCCACCTCTCGCCCTGCACCCAGGGCTCTCAACACGACGAACAGGACCAGAAAGGCTGCACCGAGACCCACGGCGAATGCAATCAGCCGTACCACGTTGGTGCGGCCCTGGTTGGCGAAGCGCAGGCTCAGCCACATCGCGGCAAAACCCGCGACGATCAACATGTCCGCGGCCAGGACGGGGGCCAGGTCGGCATTGGAGGTGCGAAGGCGCAGGATGAGCGCGCCGAGAACGGTCAGCAGCAGGGCGGCGGCCCAGGCACGAAGCCCCGGTGCATCGCGATGGTGATACCAGGTCAGGAGGGCGGCGCCCGCGCTGGCGAGGGTGACGATGCCGCCAATCAGGTAGAGGGTCTTGACGTTCAGTTCCATGAAGGGCCGGGCAGTTCGATGAACGATCAGGTGGGCGGCGCGACGGAGAGGCCCTTGACCCTGTGACGGTCGATGAAGCCCTGCACCATGCCCGACTTCTTGGCCTTCTCGACGAAGTCGGCGAGGAAGGCCGCGGCCTCGACATTGGCCTTGGCCGTGCCGACCGCCTGTTGCACCGCGGTGAACTTGCCGTCGAGGATCTTCAGGCCCGGCGCCTTCTCGACATCCTTGAGCAGGCCGGGACGGAGACCCGCCAGCACCTCGAGCTTGTCGGACATGAATTTCTCGTACGCGGCATCGAGGCCGCTCACCTGCACGAGCGTCGCGTTCCTGATGTTGTTCACCAGCCAGAGATCGTAGGCCGAGCGGGCGGAGACGGCGATGCGGACGCCCTTCCTGTCGACGTCGGCGATCGATGTGATCGGCGAGCCTTCGGGCACCATGTAGGTCGCCTCGATCTCGACATAGGCGGCCGTGAACTGGATCTTCTCGGCCCGCTGCGGCTCGGCGCCGATCAGACCGATGTCCCAAACATCCTTGCCGACCTGGTCGCCGAGTTCGCCGGGGGACTTGAAGGTGACGTACTTCACGGCCACGCCCAGGGCGGTCGCGATCTCGCGGGCCATGTCGGGCGCGACCCCGGTGGGATCGCCGCTTTCGCTGCGGCCGGTGACCAGCAGGAAATTGGAAAGATTGATGCCGGCGCGCAGGACGCCGGTGGGGGCAAGTTGGGCTCGGACCGTGTCGTTCATGGCAGCAGTCTATGGCCAACCGGTGCCCGATGATAGGTTGATGAGCATGCCCAGGCCGCCCACGGCCTCGAAGGAGCTTGGCGTGCAGCCAGGCGAAATTGATACGCTGCAATCGCAGCGCCGGCCGGTCCGTTCGCGCTAGACTGGAAGCCATGACAGCAGAAATCGTCGTCGAGACCACCGCCGGACGAATTCGCGGCACAAGCGACCGCGGCGTCGAGATTTTCAAAGGCATTCCGTATGCCGAGCCGCCGCTCGGCGATCTGCGATTCAGGCCGCCGCGCAAGCCCACGGCCTGGGCCGGCGTTCGCGACGCGCTCGAGTACGGCAACATGGCGGTGCAGAGCCAGAATGTCTTCGCGTTGCCCGACGATCTCCTGCGTCTCTTCACGCTCGCCGGAAGGCAGAAACTCGACGAGGACTGTCTCTATCTCAACGTCTGGACCTCGGGCCGCGAGGGATCGGAGCGGCCGGTCCTGTTCTGGTGTCATGGCGGCGCCTTCATCACCGGCTCGGGTTCCTCGCCCTGGTCGGACGGCGCCAGCCTCTGCCGGCTCGACGATGTCGTGGTCGTCTCGCTCAACCATCGGCTGGGCGCGCTGGGCTACCTGCATCTCGAGGACATGGCCGGCGGCTTCGAGAATGCGGGCCTCGCGGGCATGCTCGACATCGTGGCGGCCCTCGAATGGGTGCGCGACAACATCGCCCAATTCGGCGGCGATCCGAACAACGTCACCATCTTCGGCGAATCGGGCGGTGGGGCGAAGGTGAGCGTCCTGATGGCCATGCCGCCGGCCAAGGGCCTGTTCCACAAGGCCATCATCCAGAGCGGGCCGGCCGTGCAGATGGCCAATCGCGAGGACGGCGCCCGGACGGCGCGCCAGATGCTGGAGCATCTGGGGTTGGATGCAGCCGATGCCGGCAAGCTTCGCGAACTGCCCGCGACGAAGCTCCTCGAGGCGCAGGTCAAGGTACTGGCGGGGGTCAGCCGCGCCGCCTTTGCCGACCGGCGGCGGCTCGGCTTCAACCCGGTGATCGACGGCACGCTGTTCCCGGGCGGGCCCTTCGCGCCGGAAGCGCCGCTGCCTTCGGTCAACGTGCCGCTGATGATCGGCAGCAACAAGGACGAGATGACCTTGTTCCTGGGCCACATGCCCTGGGTCGCCGATGCCACCTTCGAGAGCCTGCCCGAGTCGCTCATGCCCTATCTCGGCGACCGGGCGGCCGAGATCGTCGCGGTCTATCGCAAGGCGCAGCCGAGGCTCAGGCCGGACGAGATCGCCATCGCCATCGTGTCCGACCAGGGCATCCGCGCACCGTCGCTCGTGATCGCGGAGCGCAAACTGGCGCAGGAGGCGGCGCCGGTGTTCGTCTATCTCTTCGCCTGGGAGACACCGGTCCTGGGCGGCCGGCTGCGCTCCTGCCATACGCTCGAAATTCCCTTCGTCTTCTCCAATCTCCAAACGGCGGAGCTGACCGGCGACGATCCCGCCCGCCTGCCGCTCGGGGAGACCATGGGCCGGGCCTGGATCGCCTTCGCGCGGAACGGCAATCCCAGTCATTCCTGTCTGCCGGTATGGCCTTCCTATTCGGCACGCCTGCGGGCCACGATGATATTCGACACGGTTTGCCACCTCGACATCGACCCGCTGGGCACGGAGCGGCGGGTCTGGGAGACAAAGCAATGAAGATCACCGACGTCACGCTGACGCTGTTCGCCTGGGACGACATCCCGCCCACGACCTACGGCGCGCATACCGGCCGCTTCTCGGGCAAGAGCGCGCTGGGACTGTTGCGCATCATCACCGACGAGGGCCTCGAGGGGCACGCCTTCCTGGGGTCGGCGATGAATCCCGCGACGACCGACGGGCAGGGGTTGATCACCCATCTCAAGCCGGGGCTGATCGGCAAGGACCCGTTCCAGCGCGAGCTCCTCAACCAGGAGATCTGGAAGCGCCAGCGCTCCGCCGGCGTGCGCGCCATCGGCGCGGTCGACGTGGCGCTGTGGGACCTGGTCGGCAAGGCGATGGGCCAGCCGATCCACCGTCTGCTCGGCACCTACCGCGAGTCCGTGCCGGCCTATGCCAGTTCGGCCGTTCTGGCCTCGCCCGCCGAGTACGCCGAGGAAGCGATGCGATTCAAGGAACAGGGCTGGGCCGCCTACAAGATCCATCCGCCGACGCGCTGGAAGGAAGACATCAAGGTGTGCGAGGCGGTGCGCCGTGCCGTCGGCGACTACACGATCATGCTGGACTCGACCTGGAGCTACGACTACCCGGCCGCCATCCGCGTCGGCCGCGCCGTCGAGGAGATGGGCTTCTACTGGTACGAGGATCCGCTCGCCGACCAGGACATCTACAACTACACCAAGCTGAAGCAGCAGCTTTCGATCCCGATCATGGCCACCGAGTATCCGCAGACCGGCCTCGATTCGTACCAGCCCTGGATCATGGAGAAGGCCACCGACTATCTGCGCGGCGACGTGGCCGTGAAGGGCGGCATCACCACGCTGGTGAAGACCGCGCATCTCGCCGAGGCCTTCCGCATGAACTACGAGGTGCACCACGGCGGCAACTCGCTGAACAATGTCGCGAACCTCCACGTCATCGCCTCGATCCGCAACACGGAGTTCTTCGAGGTCCTGCTTCCGGACGGCGCGCAGAAGTACGGTCTCGAAGAGGACATCGTCGTCGGGCGCGACGGCATGGTGCACGTGCCGAACGGCCCGGGTCTGGGAGCGGCCATCGATTTCGCGCTGATCGAGCGCAAGAAAGTCGCCGTCCTGAGCTGAGCTCGACGGGAACGACGCCGAGGAGGTTTGAATCGACATCTACATCGACGCCGATGCCTGCCCGGTGAAGGCCGAGGTCTATCGCGTGGCGGAGCGCTACGGACTCAAGGTCTTCGTCGTGGCCAATGCCTACATCAACGTGCCGCGCGATCCGCGGATCGAGCGCGTGGTCGTGAGCGATGGCTTCGACGCGGCCGACGACTGGATCGCTGAGCGGGCCGGCGCGGACGACATCGTCATCACCTCCGATATCCCGCTCGCCGATCGCAGCCTCAAGAAGGGCGCCTCGGTCATCGGCTCCAATGGCGTGCCGTTCACCGCTTCCTCGATCGGCATGGCGATGGCGAGCCGCGAACTGATGTCCAATCTCCGCGCGATGGGCGAGATCACGGGTGGGCCGAAACCGATGGCGCCGCGCGACCGTTCACGCTTCCTGTCGGCGCTCGACGAGGCGGTTCAGAAGGTCCGGCGCCGCCGGTCCTAGAGTCCGGCCGAGCCGTCAGCGGCGCTCCATCCAGACGTCTTCGAAGCGGAAGCCGTTGGACGCATTGATGGTCTGTGGCGCGAAACCATTCACGTAGGGCTGCCAGCAGGTAGCGGAACGCCTCCAGGCCAGGGGCAACCGCACACCGTCGGTCAGAAGCCTGGCGTCGATGTCCCATGCGAGCTGGCGGCGCTTCTCGGCGTCGAGCTCCGAGGATTGGACCTCGAAAAGCCGCTCGATTTCTGGATTGCAGTAGCGGCTGTAGTTGCGCTCCGAGCGGCAGGAGAAGGATTCGTAAAAGACCTGGTCGGGATCGTCGATGCCATTGCCGGTCGTCTCGATTGCCAGCGCGTAGTCGCGGCGCTGCAGGCGGGTATACCAGTGTGTGGTCTCGACGATGTCGATCGCCGGTTCGATGTAGATCTCCCGAAGCTGCCTGGAGAGCACGGTCACCGGGTTCCGATAGGGCGAGACGGCGCGGGTCAGTATCCTGATCTGCAGCGACTTGTCCGGCCCGAAACCGGCCGATTGCATCAACGCGCGCGCTTCCTCGCGGTTCTTCCCGAGATCGGTTCCGTAGCCGGGAACGTCGGCCAGCATCTCGGTCGGCATGCCCCATCGTCCCTCGGGAGAGGGGTACAGGTGTCCGCCGATCAAGCCGCTGCCGCCATCCAGCGAGGCAACGAATTCCCGACGATCCAGCGCCAGCGTGAGCGCCCGGCGGATGTCGGGATTGTCGAACGGCGCGGCATCGCGGTTCACCAGCAGGTTGGTGTTGATGTTCATCGTCGCCGCCTCGCACACCACGCGCGACGACTGACGCTTGACGTCGCGCAGTTGCGTCATCGAGACTTCACCCGGAAAGGTCATGTCGTAGCGGCCGGCAACCAGGCTCAGCAGGGCCGCCGAGCGGCTGGCGACCACCGAGAATTCGATACCGTCGAGATAGGGGCGGCCGGCCTTCCAGTAGTCGGGATTGCGCTTCAGCCGGATGCGATCGAACTTGTCGAAGGCGTCGAGCACGAACGGCCCGGTGCCGACCGGCTTCAGGCGCATCTGCGCCAGCGGGACGTGGCAGGGATATATTGGCGTCAGGCCCGATGCCAGCATGGCCAACAGCGAAGGTTGCGGCCGGTTGAGGTGGATCGTCACATCATGGTCGGTCTTCGACCGGGCGAACTTGACGTTGCCGAACCAGGCGCCGCGCGGGTTGCTTCGCAGGGGATTGCGGGCTCGATTGGTCAGCAGGTTGAGCGTGCACTCGACATCGCTCGACGTGAACGGCGTCCCGTCGTGCCACTTCACGCCGCGGCGCAATGTGAAGGAAAGCTCTGTCTTGTCCTCGTTCCACGACCAGGACTCGGCAAGGTCCGGAACGATGGACTCATCGCTGTTCTGCGGTACCGCCGGATCGAACATGACGAGGTTGTTGAAGATCGGCATGAAGGCCACGACGGTCGCGGCATTGCCCTCTTCGAGGATCGAGGCAGTGGTCGGAGTTTCGCGCTGGAAGATGCGCAGCATACCCCCGCTGCGCTGGGCGAGCGCGGTGTCGCACCAGCATAAGAGCAAAGCCAGAGAGACGGACAGCAGCCTCGTACGCATCGCCCAAACCTCTACGCACGCCGGACCAGCGGTCACAGCTTCGTCACGAGCCTGTCGGTTTTGACAAGCAGACGAAAGTTCCATCCGCGACACTACGGCCGGCGGCTACCTGCCGGAAGCGGACAGGGGCTTCAGCGATACAAGGAATACAATTCTGCGCCAGGCGCGCCCTCAATCCTGGTCGTTGACGGGACGGTCCGGGCGGCGCACGAGCCTAGAATAGCCCCAAAGCGGGAGCTCAAATAGACTGTGGTTGCATCCTGCAACGCCCTGTGGCGTTCACGAGCCTGAGGCGATCACGAGTTAATGGCCATGCAGAAGCGAACCTGGATCCGGACCGGCGTGGCCGTCGTGGCGTTTTCCGCGCTGCTGGCGCTTGCCGGTCTGGCGGCGCCCACGTTGCTGAACATCGACCAGTACAAGCCCGCCATGATCGCGGCCGTGAAGGAAGCGACCGGTCGCGAACTCGTGATCGAGGGGCCGCTGAAGCTCACGGTCTTCCCGACCTTGCGCATCAGCGCCCGGCAGGTCCATTTCGCCAATGCCGTGGGCGGCAAGGGCGCCCAGATGGTGGACGTGCGCTGGGTCGGCATCACCCCGTCCTTCTGGGCGTTGCTGCAGGGGCGCATCGAGGTCGGGCGGCTCACGCTGTTCAGGCCGACCCTCGTCCTCGAGAGCGACGCCGAGGGCCGCCCCAACTGGGAGTTCCAGCCCGGCGCCGGCGCCGCCCAGCCGGCCGGCGCGCCGAGCAGCGGCCTGCATCTGGCGATCGGCACCCTCAAGATCCGGGAGGGGACGCTCAGCTACACCAATCCGAAGACGGGCCAGATACTGAAGGCCGAGAATCTGGAGGCGCTCGCGTCCGTCGGTTCCTTGCAGGGGCCGTTCGAATTCGACGCCACGGCGACCGTCAACGGTGTCCCGCTGTCGCTGATGGCCAAGGTCGGCGCGCCCACCGACAAGGGCAGCGACATGTCGTTCAAGCTCAAGGTGCAGAGCGGCACGCTGAACTTCGACGGACATGTCAGTCGCATTGCCGTCGACACCGACGTGAAGGGCAAGGTCTCCCTCGCTACCGGCGGCCTGACCGACTTCATCGCCAGCCTCGCACGGGCGGGTGGCCACGAAGCGCCCGCCTTCGATGCTTCGGTGATCGGCTCCTTCGCCTTCGACGGCGACATCGACCTCACGGCCGAGAAGCTGGCGCTCACCGACTTCAGGATGTCGATCGGCAGCGAAAGCGTATCGGGCAGCGTTACCCTGGTCACCGGCGCCAAGCCATCGCTCGAGAGCCGACTGTCCTTCCCGAAGGTCGATGCCGAGAAGTGGCTTGCGATTCTGTCCAACCCGGCAGCGTTCCGGCCGAAGCCCGTCGCGACTCCCGCTGGGCCGCCTGCCGTTCCACCCGCCGCCCCCGTCGCTCCCGCTGCCCCTGCCAAGGCGCCCGCCGCGCCCGCGTCCACCTCGCTGTCCCCGTTTCCGCCCGAGTTCACCGTCCTGCTGTCGATCGACGCTAAGGAAGTCGCCTATCGCACGGGCTCGGCGCGCGACGTCGGGCTTGCCGTGGAGATCCGCAACGGCGTCATCGCGGTGCCGCGCCTGAGCGCCACCTTGCCGGGCGACATGGTCCTGAAGGCGAACACCGCCGCCGCAGTTGCGGCTCCTGCTGCGCCCAAGCAGGGTGCCGCCCCTGCCGTACAATCCGCCGGGCAATTCAGCCTGGCCGGCCCGCGTTTGCGCGAGACGCTGGCGTGGCTGGCGATCGATACGTCGGGCGTGCCGGCCGGCAAACTCCAGACCCTGGCGATCGAGGGCAAGCTCGCCGCGACGGTCAACAGCCTGCAGATCTCCAATCTTGCGATGGATCTCGACGGCCAGCGCGCGACCGGCAGCGGCAGCATCATCTTCGGCCTGCCGCTCACGGTGGCGACCTCAGTACAACTCGACAGTTTCGACCTCGATGCCTACTTGCCGCAGCCCCGCGAACCATCGGTCGCCACGGGCCCGGCCGCATCGACGCCGCCGGCCGCCGCACCGGCGGCCGCGCCCGCAGCGCCCGACAAGACCCTGCCTGTCCTGGGACTGAAGGCCAAGGTCGCCAAGCTCGTGTTCCGCGGCGGGACGCTGAACGGCATCGAGGCTGACCTCGCCGTGCAGGGCAATCTCCTGAAGGTGAACACCCTCAAGGTCGCCGACATCCTGGGCGCGAAGTTCGATCTCAAGGGCCAGGTTGCGGACTTCGGCACGGCGCCGCGCTTCGACCTCACGTTCAACGCCACGATGCCCGATACCGACAAGCTGCTGGTCTATGCCGGGATGCCGAAATTCCTGAACGGCAAGCTCGGCGCCTCGACCGCGGGCGGCAGCGTCGCCGGCACGATCGACGCGCTGACCCTGCGCAACGCATCGGTCACCGCGGCCGGGGCGACCGCGAGCGCCACCGGCTTGCTGGTGCTGGGCGACAAGTTCAGCTTCGATCTCTCGAGCTTCGCCCTGCGGGCGCAGGATGCGAGCGGGTTGGTGTCGGTAGCCACGGGGAAGGCCCAGACGGGGCTTGGCGGGCTGGCCGCCCAGGGCGCCTTCAAGGGCGACGACCAGCGCGCGTCGTTCGAGGGCAACCTGACGGCGATCGGCACACAGATGTCGGGGCGCATCGATGCCACGCTGGGGAAGAGGCCCAATTTCACGGCCAATCTGCGCATCCCTGGAACGCTCGATCTCGATGACTGGCTGGGCGTCACCGATGGGCCCGCCCCTTCCGTGCCCACGCCCGCGCTGCCGACCGCTCCGGGCGGCGCCAACGCCGAAGCCATGCCGATGCCGGCGAGGGGACCGCGCGTCGCGACCGACAAGCAGATCGACCTGTCGGGCCTGCGCGCCTTCGACGCCACGCTGAACCTCGAAACCAGCGCCATCGAGATCGGTGCTCTCAAGGTCACCTATGCCGACATGAATGCGACCCTGCGCAACGGCGTCTTCAAGGTGTCCAAGCTCACCGGTCAGTTCTACAGCGGCGCCGTCGATTTCGCGGGCACGGTCGACGCCTCGAAGGACACGATGACGATCGATGTGGCCGGCACCCTGCAGGGCATCTATGTCGGCGAGATGCTGCGCGGTGCGGCCGGACAGAACGTCTTCGGCAACGAGCACCTGAAGGTGGCGGTCGACGGCAAGATCAACGTCATGAAGATCGAGCTGCAGGGGCAGGGCAATTCGCCCGGCCAGATCCGCGATTCCCTGACGGGACAGGGCCATCTGTCGGGTGTCGTCTATCCCTCCGTCGCCGGCGGCTCGCTGGGCTTCGCCTCCTTTGCGACCGGCATCGGCAGCCTCTTCAGCACCGAGATGGGATTCAATTCGGCGGTCATCTCGGGCTTCATCAACGCGCAGAGCACGATCGAGGGCGACATCACCCTCTCGAACGGCGAGATCAGCCTGCAGAACCACGCCTTGAAGGGGCCGAACGCCACGGCGCGGATCAACAGCCGTACCAGCCTCACCGCGGCGACCACGGAGACCACGATAGCGATCGACTCCGGCTCGAATGGCGCGACCGACTATGTGATGACGGTCAACGGGCCCGTCTCCGCGCCGACGATGAGCATCCGCGGCAAGTGACGGCGGTGGGACCGACCATCTGAAGCCGGCCGAGAAAAGCTGCCGCCGTCTCAGGGCGAGGACTTACCCGGCCGCCCCCGAGCCCAGTGGACTCGCAACAGAGAGCCGTGACCGAAGAGGAAACCGCCTCTCTTGGCTATCTCTCGTCTTGAATGCGCCTCGCCAACTTCAGGAGGGAGGCACTGCCAAGAAGTCTTCCATATAGCGGCGTCAGAAGGGCTTCGAAGGCTGCCTTGTCGACGTCATCGATCACGGTGATGCCCCCTTCTTCCGCTATCTTGCGGGTCTCCTGCAACCTTTCGTCCAGCCCACTGCGCAACTCTTTCCGCGCAGAAATGCACGCCTCACGGAGGCTTTCCTGCCCGGCAGCATCAAGCTGATTCCAAGTTTTTCTGGAGACGATCACGATACCGGGCGGGCGGGAATGCTCTGTCAGATTCATGAAGATCGCACGTCCCGATATCGACGTTGATACGGGCGAAAGCCAATCGCCAGTGCTCGCATCAATGATGCCCGCCTCCAGGGAGGGGGCCACGCTCGCCAGTGGCATCGCAACGGGGGAGGCGCCCAATGCTCGAAAGGCAGGTGACGCGACGCTTGCAAGCTGGACACTCATGCGCACCCCCCTCAGGTCCGCAGGCTTTCGAATGGGCTTGCCCACGCTAAACAACGAACGGGGTCCAACGTCCAGAAAGCACAGTCCTACCAGGCCAAGGGGTTCGAGACTTGCCAGAACCTCTGCTCCGATCGGGCCATCCACTGTGCGCCTCAAATGATCTTGAGAGCGAAACAGAAACGGCAAGGAGAGAACCCTCGTCGCGGGGACAAGGCCATTTAGAGTGCTCACGTTCACGCGCGCCATGTCCTGGACGCCGATCCTGAGCTGACTGACCGAATAGAGTTCAGAATCCAGATCGCCTGGGCCAACCGCTATCGAAAGCTTTCCCGCGGTCATTTGGTTGAGGACCCGGGACATGTACGCAACCGCTTCAACGGTCGGATGCTCGGCGGGGAATATGTCTGAGGATTGCAACTCTCTTGCCTGCAACGACGAGATGCCAAGCATCCCCAAGGCAGCCAGAACAACCGGGAAGCGCATTTGTGAAATCCTTCACAGAATTGTGATCGCACCATGCGTATTTGTCCCGCAAGCTGCAAACTGCTGGATCCCTGAATGGATTCATATGCGTCGATTTTAAACTGCTAGTTGGGAAAGCTCAGCGTTCCAAACGGATAGGGTAGAGTGAGGTCACACGTGCGCAACTTCGACCTTGTCTCCCTTCGCCTATTCGTAGCGGTTTGCGACTGCGGCAGTATCGCGCGAGCAGGCGATCAGGAGAACATCGCCGGCTCAGCCATCAGCAAGCGTATCGCACAGATGGAGGCAGATGCCGGCATCAGGCTATTGACCCGATTTCGGCGCGGTGTTCAGCCTACGCCCGCAGGTCGCGTAGTCCTCGAACATGCGCAGCGCGTCCTGTTTGCGCTCGAGCGAATGGAAAGCGATCTTTCTGCTTATGGCGACGGAAGGCGTGGCCACGTACGCCTGCATGTGACGCCATCAGCCATAGAAGAAACGCTCTTGGATCGCATTGCCAGCTTCCTGCGGGAGCCAGACAACAGCGGGATCAAGGTGGATATCGAGGAACGCCGCACGAGTGACATCGTGGCCATGCTGACCGAAGGCAGCGCTTCCATCGGGATCTGTTGGGAAAACTCGAGCGTCGTGGGACTGGAGCATCGCGCATACCGACAGGACCAACTCGCGTTGGCCGTTCCAGTCGATCACGCGCTATCCCAGCGCCAGTCGATTTCCTTCGAGGAGACTCTCGACTACGAGCATGTCGGAACGCCTCCAGCCAGCGCCCTCCAGAAGCTCCAGCAACTGGAGGCTGGACGACTGGGACGCACCATCAACTATCGCATCTTCGTCTCGAATTTTTTCTCTGCATTTAGCGTGGTCGCATCGGGTCTTGCGGTAGGCATCATGCCGATACTTACGGGTGAACCATTCGGCGCATTGCGCCGCATCAAGATGGTGCCACTCACAGATCCCTGGGCCAGCCGCCGCTTCGTCGCCTGCTTCCGAAGTTATGCCCACTTGCAGCCGGCTGCCATGCGCATGGTCGATCATCTGACTCACGGCGATTGACGCCTGCGGCGTACTCCTTGGATGAGGCAGTGGGTAGGCCCTTGAAGCGCGAAGACTTTAAGCCGCCCGCTCCTTGAGGATTTCCCAGGCGCGGCGGAAGGTCTGGGCCATTTCCTCGGCCGGCACCGCGCCGGAGAAGAGCACATGGCCCTGCAGGGCGAAGCTCGGCACGCCCTGGATGCCGGCGTTGCGCGCCATCTGGTCGCCGGCCAGCACTTCGCGGCGGCCTTCGTCGCTGGCCAGCATCGCGAGCACCTCGGGGCGGTCGAGCCCGGCCTCGGCCGCCACGTCGGCCAGGATCTTCGAGTCGCCGATATCGGCGCCCTTGCAGAAATAGCTGTCGAACAGTTCCTCGACGACCGCGTCCTGCACGCCGCGCTGGCCGGCGAAGCGGATCAGGCGATGGGCGTTCACGGTGTTGGGCGTGCGCGCGATGCGGTCGAGGTGGAATTCGAGACCGACCGTCGCGGCGGTCTCGGTGCTGCGCTGGTCAAGCTTGCGCGAGCGTTCCAGGCTGCCGAACTTGGAGATGCGGTAGCTCGTGCGCTCGACACCCTCGGCGGGCATCTCGGGATTGAGCTGGAAGGGGTGCCAGGCGACGGCAACCCGGCAATGCTGGGTGGCGAGAAGATCGAGGGCGCGTTCGAGCTGGCGCTTGCCGATGTAGCACCAGGGGCAGATCACGTCGGAGATGACGTCGATGCGGCCGGTCGGTTGAACCTGGTCCATGGCTCTGTTTCCTTCCCTATTGCCTTGAAGCGTATACCTGCGCGGAATCTCCGGCAACGAGAGGACCCCAGCCATGCCCAAATATCGCTCTGCCCTGATTGTCGGAACCGGCCCCGGACTCAGCGCCTCGCTGGCCCGCCTGTTCGCGAGGAACGGCCTGTCGGTGGCCCTGGCGGCCCGGCAGACCGACAAGCTCGCGGCGCTTGCCAAGGAGACTGGGGCATCGGTTCACGCCTGCAATGCCGCCGATCAAAAGGACGTTGCGGCGCTGTTCGAGGCGCTGGACGCGGCCGGTCGTACCCCCGATGTCGTGGTCTACAACGCCAGCAACCGGGTGCGCGGCGCGCTGGTGGACCTGCCTCCCGACGACGTGAAGCGGGCCATCGACATCAGCGCCTTCGGCGCCTTCCTGGTGTCGCAGCAGGCGGTGAAGCGCATGCTGCCCAAGGGCGAGGGCGCGGTTCTCCTGTCAGGAGCAACGGCGGGCGTGAAGGGCTTCGCGCTTTCGGCCACCTTCGCCATGGGCAAGTTCGCGCTGCGCGGCCTCGCCCAATCCATGGCGCGTGAACTCTCGCCCAAGGGCATCCACGTCGCCCATTTCGTGATCGACGGCGGCATCCGCAGCGCCGCGCGGCCGGTGCCCGACGACCGGCCCGACAGCCTGCTCGATCCCGACGCCATCGCCGAGACCTACTGGCATGTGCTGAACCAGCACCGCAGCGCATGGAGCTGGGAAGTCGAGGTGCGGCCCTGGGTCGAGACGTTCTAGCGGGGCCGGCGCGCTACCAGGAGAAGCGCCAGGTGAGCGCGGTGCCCGTCACGAACTGGTTGCGCGATCCGCCGGGCCCCGTGACGATCGGCGAATTGGCGACCGTGTCGGCCAGGTAGTTGTAGCTGCCGAAGGCGACGAGGCTCAGCCTGTCGTGGATGCGCCACAGGGCGCTCGCCCCGACGCCGACGCTGCGCAGGCCGGCGCCCGGATAGTACTGCGAATAGCCCGAATTGATCGACTGCAGGGCGTTGATGCCGAAATAGGCCTGGTTGAAGGTGCCGTCGGTCACCGAGAGGCGGGGGCCGCCGGACAAGAACACGCTGTCGGTGAGCCGCAGCTTGCCATCGACCAGAGCGTCAAAGATCAGGCCGTTGCTGCCGCCGATGCCGCGTCGCAGCTCGATCTTGGCGGCGACGAAGGGCTGGTCGTAGCGCAGGAAGGCGCCGCCCTCGATGGTGAAGGGCACGTTGCCCGTGCCGTAGAGATAGCCACCATCGCCCTGGTTGCGGGGGAAGCGGTAGCGGAAGATCGGGCCGGCCTTGAAGCCGGAATTGTCGAACAGCGTGGCCCCGATGCCGTCGCGCGCCGAGATGAAGACCTTGTCGCGTTGATAGCGCAAGTCGAGGTTGGGGACCGGCAGAATGCGATAGTTGGCGCTGCCCTCGAACCAAGGGGCGATCACCGCGCCGGGGCCGATATCGAACGTCCAGTCCTTCGGGGGCGGCCCCGCGGGCTCGCTGCCGATGCTCGTGGGCTGGGCGGAGGCTGTTCCCGCGTGCACCGTGAAGAAGGCGAGGCAGGTAACGAGGAGACGGGACAAACGCACAGGGCAACTCCGCTGTTGACCTTCTTTTACGTGCCCGACGGATTCCCGGATCAGTTCATGTGAAATTAAAGAGTCTCTTCGAGCATCAGCCGCGCCGCGTGCAGGTCGTCGAACACGCGCAGGCACTTGGCCCGGACTTCCGGCAGCGGCGGCAGGATGTCCGGCACCATGAACGCCATCGTGCCGGCGGCGTGGGCGGCCGTAAGTCCGACGTTGGAATCCTCGAAGGCGATGCAGCGCTGCGGCGCCACGCCCAGCCGGCGGGCGGCTTCGAGATAGACGTCGGGCGCGGGCTTGGCGTTCTCGACATCGTCGCGTGTCGCGACCGCGGCGAAGCGATCGATGAGACCGGCGCGCCCAAGGTGACGCTCCGCGGTGACGCGACCGGACCCGGTGGCGACGGCGAGGCGCAGGCCGCGGCCCGCCAGGAAGTCGAGCATCTCGACGACGCCGGTCTTGACCGGCAGGTGGCTCTCCAGCCGCCGCTTGGCGTGACCGGAGAAGCGCTCGCGAAAACGGTCGATGCGGAAGTCTGCCCCATAGAAATTCTGGATCATGACGTCGCATTCGCGGCCGGAGATGCCGATCATCGAATGGCAGAACTCCAGAGACATCTCGATCTCGAAGTCACGGGCCGCATCCTGCAGCGCATCGATGTAGACGGCCTCGGTGTCGATCAGCAGACCGTCCATGTCGAAAAGGACGGCTTCAACGGGTTTCTTCAGCATGCTTTCGTTCTAAGCTGTGCCGCCGAGAGGGCAAGGGAGAGAATAATTCATGCGCATCCATAACCTGTATGTCGACGCCGACGGCGAGACCCACTTCCGCGACATCGAGATCGAGTGGAAGAACGAGGGCCGCGGCGGCAAGACTTCGGCCACCCTGCCGGCCACCGGCATCATCTTCCGCGAGACCCCCGGCACCTACGACTACGAATGGCATCCGGCGCCGCGCCGGCAGTACATCATCAACCTCGACGCCGGCGTCTCCATCCAGGCCAGCGACGGCGAGACCCGCATCATCGGCGCCGGCGAGGTGATCTTGGTCGAGGACACGCACGGCAAGGGCCACTTCTCCAAGGCGATCAACGGCCAGCTTCGTCACTCCATCTTCGTTCCCATCGAATAGCCCAGAGGCTTCCATGAACATCCAGACTCCTGTCGACCCCACCAACGACCTCATCGAGCAGGCGCGCCGCGTGCTGCCGGGCGGCAGCTTCGGCAAT
>CAIYWM010000654.1 GCA_903929895.1 uncultured Alphaproteobacteria bacterium | reverse complement strand
GGCCGACACGCTGGCGCGCCTTCATTCGCTGCCACCGCCAGCATCCGAGTCTCCGATTCCACGCCAGGACAATCCGTTGCGCACGACGCTTGATGTCGTGGAGCAGGGCGCCCGATGCTTTCTCGACAAGGCCGTCGCCGATCCCGGTGCCCGTACCGAGATCGTCGAAGAACTCGAACTCATGCGCGAAATGGTGAACACGCTGGCGCATCGCCCGCAACCTTTGTCGATAGCGCTGGCCGACACGCATCCTGGCAACTTCATCGTCGATGGCGACGGCCTCGCGTGGTTCGTCGATTTGGAAAAGGTGCATGTCGGTTCGCCGGCGATCGATCTCGCGCACGCGACCCTGCCGACTTCGACCGTCTGGCATCCCGATGTCGGACAGGTTCTGTCGGCGGCCGAAGTGACAGGCTTCTACAAATCCTATCTCGCGCAGATAGGCGAGACGCGTGCCGCCGAACTGCGCCCCTGGCTGCAGCCGATGCGCCGCCTCACCTGGTTGCGCACCACGATGTTCATGGCGCGCTGGAAGGTGCAGACGGAAGCGCCGCGCGACCCGTCCGACCCCTCGCAATGGAGCGACGCCGGCCTGTCGCCCGCAATGAGGGACCATCTGCGATCGAGGATCGCTTTGTCGTTCGAGCGCGAGACGATCCGCTCGATCCGCGCGGAGTGGCTATAGCGGCTTCACCATGCGCAGCGTTTCGGTTTGGAAGCCGCGACGCTCGTAGAACTCCACCGCGTGGCGATTGTCGGCGAACACGTCGAGGCAGAGGAAGCGGTAGCCCTGTGCGCGTGCCCAGGTCTCGGCCGCCTGCATCATCAGGTGCGCGATGCCCTGGCCCTCCACGCCCTCGGCGAGCGCCAGCAACGAGACGTAGCCGCAGGGCTCGTCCGTTACGCCGTCCTTGAACGGGCGCATGTGGATGTAGCCCAGACGTTTGCCGTCGGCCGCCCAGGCGACAAGCGTCTGCGCGCCCTTTTCGACGGCCGCGAAGGTCGCGGTCATGTAGCGGTCCTGGAAGCCTTCCATGGCGGCCAGGTCGTGCCAGGCGGGGCCGGGCACGCCCGACAGGCGCGGCGACAGGCTGTGCAGGAAGTCGCGGTCCTCGGGACGGGCGGGGCGTAACTCGATGGCGGTCATGGTCCCCTCTCTAGGGGTGGTCCTATGCGGAGACAATGAACCCCTAGAGACAGTGGCTTGACTCGTTCTCTTTTTGTTCTAAGACTCGGCGCATGAAAGAGCCCGTCCCGCCGCTCTATCCGGACGATCAGATCGCCGAGCCGCAGCACAACGGACGGGGCGCGCTCAGCAACGCGACCAGCCGCTATGACGACGAGAAGCGCATCCGCACCAACGACGGCTGGGACATCGAGGACGAGCTGCCGCCGTTGCGCACGACGCTGACCAAGGACGCAACGCGCACCATCATCGCGCGCAACAGCTCGCCGGACATTCCCTTCGACCGCTCGATCAATCCCTATCGCGGCTGCGAGCATGGCTGCATCTACTGCTTCGCGCGGCCGACCCATGCCTATCTCGGCCTGTCGCCCGGCCTCGATTTCGAGACCAAGATCCTGTTCAAGCCCGAGGCGGCGGCGCTGCTGACTGCCGAACTCGCCTCGCCGAAATACCGCTGCGACGTCGTGGCGATGGGCACCAATACCGACCCCTATCAGCCGGTCGAGCGCGACCTCAAGATCACGCGCCAGATCCTGCGCGTGC
>CAIYWM010000653.1 GCA_903929895.1 uncultured Alphaproteobacteria bacterium | reverse complement strand
GTACGTGCCTTCGCGGCCGTCGCCAGTGGATACTGGACGGCCCCGGGATACCGCGCCGTCGCCTGGATGCTCACCGGCGGCCTCGTGCTGCTCGGCGTTGCCAATGTCGGCATCGCGCTTTGGCTGAACATCTGGAACAGGGACTTCTTCAACGCGCTCGACAAGCGTGACGTCGTCGAGCTCATGCGGCTGCTGTGGATACTGGCCGCCATCGTTGCCTCCGCGGGCGTGGCGGTGGCGATCCAGCTCCACGTCAAGCGACGGCTGCAGATCAACTGGCGCTCTTGGCTGTCGCACGTCACGCTGCTGCGCTGGCTGAACGCCGGCCGCCAGTACCAGCTCGGCATGCTGGCCGACGAAGTCGACAATCCCGACGGGCGCATCGCCGAGGACATCCGCGTCTCGACCGAGCTCGCCGTCGAGTTCGCGCAGAGCATCCTGCAGTGCGTGCTGCAGCTCGTCACCTTCCTGAGCGTGCTGTGGGTCCTGTCGGGCACGATGCCGATCAGGCTGTTCGGCCTGGAGTTCGACCTGCCGGGCTACATGGTGTGGGCCGCCGTGGCCTAGGCGCTGGTCGGCTCGCTGCTCACTTATTTCCTGGGGCGCGGCCTGATCCATGCCGGCAACATCCGCCAGAGCCGCGAGGCCGATTTTCGTTCCGGGCTGACGCGGGCGCGCGAGCATGCCGAGGGTATCGCCCTGATGCGCGGCGAAGAGGACGAGCGCGAACGGCTGCGCAGCTCGCTCTTCGACCTGCGCTCGGCCTGGAACGTCCAGACGCGCGGCCAGGGAAGCCTTTCTCTGCTCACCAGCTCGCTGGCCTATCTTGCACCCATCGTCCCGCTGATCGTCGCCCTGCCGCGCTATCTCGGCGGCGAGATCGCGCTGGGCGGCCTGATGCAGACAGCGCAAGCCTTCTCCAGCGTGCAGTGGGCGCTGTCCTGGCTGATCGACAATTTTCCGAAGTTCGCCGAGTGGCGCGCCTCGACCGATCGCGTGGTGCACCTGCACGTGGCGCTGACCGACCTCGAGGACAGCAGCGAGGCGCCCGACGAGGCACGCATCGTCGTGCATCCGGCGGGCGAGTCCGACACGCTGGTCATGCGCGACCTGGGCGTGGCCCGTCCCAGCGGCGAGATGCTGGTGGCGGAAGCCGAGGTCGAGATCCAGCGCGCCGAGCGGGTGCTGATCCGCGGCCAGTCGGGCAGCGGCAAGAGCACCATCATGCGGGCGGTGGCCGGCGTGTGGCCGTGGGGGCGCGGCGCCATTCACCTGCCCACGGGTGCCATCACGTTCATGCCGCAGAAGCCCTATTTCCCGTTGGGCACCCTGCGCGACGCGATGCTCTATCCGGCCGAACCCGAGGGCGGAATCAGTGACGAGATGCTGAAGGACATGCTGCACAGGGTGGGCCTCGACCATCTCCGCGACCGGCTCGACGAGACCGAGCGCTGGGACCACATCCTGTCCGGCGGCGAGCAGCAGCGCGTGGCCTTCGCCCGCGTGCTGGTCCACAAGCCTGCCTGGATCTTCATGGACGAGGCCACCTCGGCACTCGACGAGGCCGGGCAGGAGAACGTCATGAAGCTCCTGATCGAGGAACTGCCGGAAACCTCCGTCGTCAGCATCGGCCATCGACCGGGGCTCGAGGTCTTCCATACGCGCGAGCTCATCCTGGAGCCCGGTCCCGACGGCACCCGTCTGCGGGCCGATGCACGCCAGCGGTCGCTGGGCGACCTCTACCGCAAGGTGGCGGCGGTCAGCCGGTCCGCACCCCGCGACCCCGGCTTCTGGGCGAAGGTCCGGGCCAACCTGCTGGGCCGCTGAACCGCCTTTTGTGAGGCCCGCGGCGGCGCGGAGAAATCTTCTCTCTAAAGATTGCCGGCTGGCAGTCGATAGAAGGTCTCTCCTGTTTACAGGACCTCGTGGAAGCCGATCGCGATACGGTCCGGCGCGCGGGTGGCGACCCCGACAAAAGTCGCGCGCTCCAGCCACTTGAGCGTCGGCTCCGATGTCTCGAAACGCGGCGCCGTGCGGAAGTGGTAGCTGCCGGGCGGCAGCAGCTCGCCCCTGGACATGCGCTCCAGGATCTCCGGGCTCGCGACGCGCAAGCCGTCGTTCTGGACGTAGATCAGGGCGCCGCCGCCGCTGCGGATGGTGTAGCGCGCAACGACCTCGATCGTGCCGTCGGGTCGCACGATCTGCCAGTCCGCGCCGCCCGGCAGGATCTCACCCTCCAGCCGGGGGCCGCCCACCTCGCCGCCCAGGATGTCGATGATGCGGCGATGGCCGCGCGCGGTCTGGCCGAGATCCTGCACGGGCCCGACCCTGGCCTTGATGGAGAAGGCGAAGCGCAGCGCGGGTGCGGTTTCGATGAAGGTATCGACTTCCATGTCAGGCCTTCTGCTTGCCGAGCAGATGATCGGAGATGATGCGCTGCTGGATCTCCGAGGTACCCTCGAAGATCTTGGTGAGACGGGCATCGCGCCAGTAGCGTTCCACGGCATGGAGCGTGGTGTAGCCGGCGCCGCCGAACACCTGCAGTGCCTCGGAGGTGACCTTCTCGGCCATTTCGGAAGCGTGGAACTTCACCATCGCCGCTTCCTTGTCGCAGCGCCGCTTCTGGTCGATCTCGTCGCAGACGAAATACATGAGCTGGCGCGACGCCTCGATCTCGGTGGCCATGCGGGCAAGGCGGAAGCGTGTGTTCTGAAAGTCGCCGATCGCCTGGCCGAACTGGCGGCGCTCCTGCGCATAGGCGGTGGCGTCCTCCAGGGCACCGCGGGCGAGGCCGATGGCGCGGGCCGCCGTGTGCGCCCGGGCGCGCTCGAGCCCGGCCGAGATGTAATAGAAGGCGCGGCCTTCCTCGCCGATCAGCGCCGAGCCGGGCAGCCGGCATTCGTCGAAGGCCAGTTCCCAGGTCTTCCAGCCGAAATAGCCGATCTTGGGAATCGGCGCGCCCTTCACGCCCGGCGGCAGCGTGCCGCGGGGCTTCTCGATCAGGAACGAGGAGAGACCGACATGCTTGCGCTTGGGATCCGGCGCGTCGGAGGTGCGGGCCACCAGCATGATGTAGTCGGCGCCGTCGGCGAAGGTGCACCAGTACTTGTTGCCGGTGATCACCCAATCGTCGCCGTCCCGGCGCGCGCGGCAGGCAATGCTGCCGAGGTCGGAGCCGACATTGGGCTCCGACATGGCCGCGGCCCCCAGGAATTCGCCGCGGGCAGCGCGGGGCAGGAAGACGGCCCGCTGGGCGTCGGTCATGCCGCGGCCGGCGCTGAGGCCATTGCCGCGGGCGATGATCGAGGCCACGCTCATCCAGCCGCGCGCCAGTTCCTCGGTGATCAGGCAATATTCGAAGACGCCGAGGCCCAGGCCACCATACTCTTCGGGGATGACGATGCCGAAATACCCCATGTCGGCCAGCTTCTGGATCAGCTCCGGCGGGATGTCGCCCTTCTCCGGATCGAGCTTGTTTGCGACCGGCAGCACTTCCTTCATGACGAAGGCGCGCGCCGTCTCCTGGATCATGCGGCGCTCGTCGGTCATGTAACCCATGTCATTTCCCCGTTTCTTGCATCAGCATCGTAGCGAATTTTAAGGAGATCACAGTGCGCAGAATCCTGCTCGGCGCTACGGCGCTTTTTCTCTATGCGGCATCCGCCGTTTTTCCGGCGGCGGCACAGGAGTGGCCGGCCCGGCCCATCACCATCGTCATGGGCTTCCCGCCGGGTTCCGGGACGGACGTGGTCGCCCGTATCCTGCAGCCCCTGCTCGACAAGAGCCTCGGCCAGCGCATCGTGATCGACTACAAGTCAGGCGCCGGCGGCAACGTGGCGTCCGAGTTCGTCGCGAAGGCCAGGCCCGACGGCTACACCTTCCTGCTGGGGACGGCCGGCACGCACGGCATCAATGCCGCGCTCTACAGCAAGCTTCCGTTCGACGTCGAAAAGGACTTCACGCCGATCTCGACCCTGGTCGACGTGTCGAACGTGCTGGCGATCAATCCCAAGGCGATCGACGCCAGTGAAGTGAAGGATTTCATCGCCAAGGTGAAGGCTGCGCCCGGCAAGTACAATTACGCCTCGACCGGCAACGGCGCCGGCACGCACCTGGCCTTTGCCGAGTTCACGGCCAAGGCCGGCCTCGACATGGTGCACGTGCCCTACAAGGGCTCGCCCGACGCCATCCAGTCGGTGCTGAACGGCGACACCTGCTGCATCTTCGCCCAGGTCCAGATCGCGATGCCGCAGGCGGCGGCAGGCAAGATGAAGCTGCTGGGGGTCTCGACCAAGAAGCGCGTGCCGGCCATCCCCGACGTGCCGACGATTGACGAGGCGGGCCTGCCGGGCTTTGAGAGCTACACCTGGTTTGGCCTCTTTGCCCCCAAGGGCCTCGATCCGGCAATCGCACAGAAGATGAACCTGGCGGTCAAGGCGGCGCTGTCCGATCCCGACGTCCAGAAGAAGCTGGTCGAGCTCGGCAATACGCCACGCTACGAGACGATCGAGCAGTTCCAGGCCACAGTCACGCGCGACCGCGCCAAGTGGGCTGACGTGGTGAAGACGGTGGGCGCCAAGGTCGAGTGACCGGAGCGGCCAGAAGGAGACATTCGATGAAGAAGATGTTTGCGGTGATGGCGCTCGGTGCGACCCTGATCCTCCCGACGGGCCAAGCCATGGCCGGCAAGGACCTCGATGCCGTCAGGGCGCGCGGCCAGCTCGTGTGCGGCGTGGCGGTGGGCGGAATCGCCGGCTTCATGGTGGTCGACAACCAGGGCAAGTGGACCGGCATGAATGTCGACATCTGCCGCGCCGTCTCCGCCGCGTTGTTCGGCGAGTCCGAAAAGGTGAAGTACGTGCCGCTGTCGGGCCAGCAGCGCTTCACGGCGCTGCAGGCGGGCGAAGTCGACATGCTGTCGAACAACTCGACCTGGACCCTGACGCGCGACACCGCGCTCGGCCTCGATTTCGTGGGCGTCACCTACTATGACGGCCAGGGCTTCATGGTGCCGAAAAAGCTCGGCGTGAAGAGCGCCAAGGAACTGAACGGCGCCTCGATCTGTGTGCTGACCGGCAGCACGTCCGAACTCAACATCGCCGACTATTTCCGCACCAACAAGATGAGCTTCAAGCCGGTGCTGTTCGAGGATCCCGATCAAAGCCGCAGCGCCTTCTTCAACGGCCGCTGCGACGCCTATTCCGGCGACCAGGCCCGCCTCTATGCGACGCGTATCGCCAACGCGCCCAATCCCGACGACTACGTCGTCCTGCCGGAGGTCATCTCGAAGGAGCCGCTGGGCCCCGTCGTGCGCCATGGCGACAACCAGTTCGAGGACATCGTGCGCTGGACCCAGTATGCGATGCTGGAAGCGGAGGAGTACGGCATTACCTCGAAGAACGTCGACGAGATGCTGAAGAGCGACAATCCTGCGATCAAGCGCATCCTCGGCGTCACGCCGGGCATGGGCAAGGCGCTCGGGGTCGACGAGAAGTGGGTCTACAACATCGTCAAGCAGGTCGGGAACTACGGCGAGAGCTTCGACCGCAACGTCGGCGCGGGCTCGCTTCTCAAGATCCCGCGCGGACAGAACGCGCTGTGGACCCAGGGCGGGCTGCAATACGCCCCGCCGATCCGCTGACCTCATGGGAGCGCGCAACTCCAGTTGCCCGCTCCCGTGATGGTCTCAGCGGGCGTCCTCGCGGATCATCGCCGCGCCCTTCTCGCCGATCATGATGGTGGGCGCATTGGTGTTGCCGGTCGTCAGCGTCGGCATCACAGAGGCGTCGATGACCCGGAGGCCCTGGATGCCGTTCACGCGCAGGCGCGAATCGACGACGGCGCGCGGGTCCTCGCCCATCTTGCAGGTGCCGACCGGGTGATAGAGCGTGTTGCCGGCGCGGCGGGCATAGGCCAGCAGGTCGGCATCGGTCTTCACGTCGGGACCAGGCTGGATCTCTCCTTCACTGTGCTGGGAGAGCGCCGCCGCCGCGAAGATCCGGCGAGTGTGCCGAAAGCCGCCCAGCAGCGCCAGCTCGTCGGTATGCGTGGTGAGATAGTTCGGCTTGATGTGCGGCCGCGCGAAGGGATCGGACGAGGCCGCCATGATGGTGCCGCGGCTGTCGGGCTTCACGACGCAGACGACGCAACTCATGCCGGGCAGTTCGTCGAGTTGCCCGAACTTCAGCGGGTGCGAGCTGCCAGGCGTGAACAGCAGCTGCAGGTCGGGCGAGGCCAGCCCCTCGCGGCTGTCGCAGAAGACCTGCGCCGTAGTCACGCCGAAGGTGAGGGCGCCGCGGCCGGTGAAGGCGAAGCGCAGGATCTCCGGCAGCACGCGCGGGAAGCGCGAGACCTCGTTGACCGTTTCGACACCCTTAACGCGATGCACGACGCGCACGACATAGTGGTCGATCAGGTTGGCGCCGACGCCGGGCAGGTCGTGCACGACCGGAATGCCGAGCGACTGCAGGTGCGCGGCCGGCCCGATGCCGGAAATCTGCAGGATGTGCGGTGAGTTGACGGCGCCGCCCGAGACGATGACCTCGCGCCTGGCCCGCACCTCGGTGAGCTTGCCGCCGCGCTGGAAGGTGACGCCGACGCAGCGCTTGCCCTCGAAGATCAGCTTGCCGCCCTGGGCGTTCGTCTCGACCCGCAGGTTGGGGCGGCTGCGCGCCTCGCGGAGATAGGTCTGCGCCGTCGAGCCGCGCCAGCGGCCGCGACGTGTCATCTGCGAGTAGCCGACGCCGTGTCGCGTCTTGCCGTTGAGGTCGGGATTGAACGGGAAGCCGGCCTGCTGCGCGCCTTCGACGAAGCGATGGGTGAGCGGCAGGATGGTGCGATAGTCCTCGACCTTGAGGGGGCCGTCCTGGCCGCGCACCTCCTTGTCGCCGCCCTGCACGTACTGCTCGGACTTCATGAAGTAGGGCAGCACGTCGTCGTAGCTCCAGCCGCGGCAGCCCATCTGCGCCCAGTTGTCGAAGTCGGCCGGCGCACCGCGCACATAGAGCATGCCGTTGATCGAGCTCGAGCCGCCCAGGGTGCGGCCGCGCGGCCACTCGATGCGGCGATCGCCCGAACCCTTCTCCGGCTCGGTCGTGTAGTTCCAGTTCACCAGCGGATTGCGGATCAGCGAGCGGATACCGGCCGGGATGTGGATCATGGGATGCCAGTCGCTGGGGCCAGCCTCCAGCAGGATCACCGAGGCGCCGGTCTCGCTGAGGCGCGCCGCGACCGTGCAGCCGGCCGATCCCGCGCCGACGACGACATAGTCCGCCTGCATGTTTCGTTCCCCCTCAGAGCGTGCCGGATCGTCTGTCGCGCGGCACGAAATAGTCGGTCGGCGCGAGCTCCGGATCTTCCTGAGCGTACATGTTCTGGACGTGCGTCTCGACATCTTCGCGGAACAGCGCGTGCGAAATCGACTGCACGAGGCGCGTCGAGCCGACGAACAGGCCGGGAATGTCCCCGGCGAGCGCGCCGTGGCTCAGGATGCTGCCCCAGTTGAAGAGGTGGATATCATCCATGTGGGGTGTGCGGCCCGGCACCTTCTCGATCAGCTCGAAGCCCGGGCCGAGATAGGGATAACGTGCCGCCTCGGCGTTGGCGCTGGCGTCCGCCGGCGTGCGGCGGTCGCCCCACAAAGTCGCGTTGGCGGCGAACGGTCCCAGTTCCGGACGCCGCGCGAGATCGATATCGAAGCCGGTGCCGAGCAGGACCGCATCGAAGCGTTCCGTCCCCTTGGTCGTCCTCACGGTGACGCCGTCCGCGTCGTCGATCATGTCGAGCCATGGCTCGGCGAAGCGGAAGGC
>CAIYWM010000652.1 GCA_903929895.1 uncultured Alphaproteobacteria bacterium | reverse complement strand
TGTAGATTCCGACCGAACCGATCGCGGACACGTCGTCATGATGCAACAGAAGACGCCCGCGTACGTCGTCATTGTCTCTCAGCGCGCGGAGCAACAATATGGCCAGGGAGACTGTAATTGCCCGCATCCAAGGATCGCTCGCGGTCAATGACGACGGCGAATTCGTCTATGCGAGATCCGAGTTGCGGACCGAAGTAGCGAAGCCAGAGCAAGCCATCGAGCGCTGACTGGCGGCGGAAAAGCAGATCCGCCAGGCACTCGCCACCCTCGGTTGACGGCCCGAGGTCGTTAACCAGTGGCTGACTGCGAAACGGCTTTGAGTCCTACCGATGCGGCCTGCAACTCGGCCGCCAGCGCGTCGCGCTCCGCTTTGAGTTCGTCGTTACGGCGGTTGAGGTATGCACGGCGACGACGAATCACGCCCTGTCGCTCGGGCTCGGCCGCTCCGTCCAGTTCCGCCTTGAGCTCCGCGCTTTCCAATGCCAGCCGGACCAGTTCAGTCCTTATTTCGGTAGCCCGCTCGGTGCAGTAGTACTTCGAAAGCTGCAGCCTTCGCGTGCGCTCGTCGGCCATTCCCACCCCCTGCGATTATCAAGATTCCCGTCGCCTCCCAATCGGCTGTGACTAACCTAGGCTTTGGTGGCAGCTTTCGCCATCTTCCCCTGAGGTAATGCACCACTTTTTTGGAATGGTTGAAGGATGCTCGCCCGACATTCCCGCAACGGTAGCGTTGCTTTCCCTTGCAGGAATGTCGCTTCCTAGCGGCATTCGCGAGACGACAATTGCGTAGCGCGACAGCGGCCACGCCCTTGGCCACCGCTGTCGTGCCTTAGCAATCGTTACGTCAGGCCGACTTGGCCTTCAGCTCCTCGAGCTGCTGGCGAGCACCCGCGATCATGCAGGAGAGATCGGCCGTCAGCATCACCATGTCGAAGCCGCGTTTGACGGCGCCGGCCGCAAAAGGTGCCGCGGCACAGTGCATGACGCACTTGATGCCGGCCTTATGGGCGGCTTCGCGGATCTTGTCGCAGGTCGCCATATGCAGCGGATCGGGATTGTCGCCGCGCGGCGGCAGGCCCAGCGCGAACGAGAGGTCGGCCGGACCGATATAGACCGCGTCAAGCCCTGGCGTCGCGCAGATCGCCTCCAGGTTCTCCAGCCCTTCCTTGGTCTCGATCATCGCCATGACGACGATCTCGTCGTTCGCCTTAGCCACATAATCGGCGCCGCCATAGTGAACGGCGCGTACCGGGCCCGACGAACGCATGCCCACCGGCGGATAGCGGCACGCCGCGACAGCCTTCGCGGCTTCCTCGGCATTGTTTACCAGCGGCACGATGATGCCGTAGGCCCCGAGGTCCAGCGCCTTCATGATGGCGGCCGGCTCGTTCCAGGCGACGCGCACGACCGGCACCGTGTCGGTCTGCGAGATCGCCTGCAGCATCGGCGCCACATCCTTCATCTCCGACAGGCCATGCTGCAGGTCGACGCACATCGCGTCGAAGCCCTGCCGGGCCATGACCTCGGCGGTGAAGGTGTTCGGCACCGAGAGCCAGCCCAGTGTCGCGCACTTCCCCGCGGCCCAAATCTCCTTGATCTTGTTCTTTCGCATGGCCGGACCTTTCATTCGTTCTAGAGTCTCGAAAGCAGCGGAATTGGGCACGATCCGACACCCTGCATCAAGGGTTCAAAATCGCTGCGCGATCACCGCCGCAACCCCGGTCAGCGGAGGGTCCGGCTGCCGGGAAGTCGGCAAGCAGCGAGTGTTGCGAGTGCACCGGTCACCAGAAAAAGGCAGTCCGTCCCGGCGACAGGCCCACCGGTGGCGGTGCGCGAGATTGTGCGCGATGGTTCAGACCGGCAGCGCCTGGGGTTCGCCGACTCCCGGCAGACTGGCGCGGATTGCCGGCGAATCGAGCCACTTGCGGGCCCTTCCAGCATCCTTGAATACACGCATCGGCCGCCGGGCGGCAGCCAGGATGCCAAGCAAGCGCGACATTATCGGATACTTGTCCTCCGGCACGACGATGGCCAGAGGCCCGTGTTCCCGGTCGCCGTCCTGCAGCGCGCGTATGCGAACGCCGATACTCAACATGTCGATTGCACTCATCTGCGTGCTGCCGTTCGTGCCGTCGAACAATTTGCGATAGCCGAACCCGTTGGCGCCGACCACCGCATCAAGCATCACGCTTACTTCGGCGAGGTCGACATTGCCATCGCAAGTCGCCACGAAAATCTGCAGCCGCGAGTCGATGGTCCAGTGCAAAGGCATTCCCAGAAGATCCACTACGCACGCCACAACGAGACTCCGACAATGATCCGCGGCCTGGACCCTGGCAAGAAGCAGCGAGCGCCCGGGGCGACGCAAGTGGACCTGCGCGCTCCGATCCCTGGGCAGGCATGGCGGGATGGTCCGAATGGACGCGGCCCCCGTGGGATGGCAGCTTGTGCGCACCATGGACCTTCGCGGTAATTCCGCCATTGCCCCGGACTGGGCGCGAACTCTGATCGACCCTCAGGCATTCGCTCACGAGCAGCGCTGCCTTGCCTACGTCTGGACGTTCCTCGGCCTCACCACGGATCTCGCAAAAGATGGCGACTGGTTTCGCGCCACGCTGGCGATGCGATCGGTGTTCGTGCAGCGGTTCGGCGCCGAGTTGAAGGGCTTCGAGAATGTCTGCGCCCATCGCTTCTATCCGTTGCGGACGAAAGACAAGGGCAACGGCCCCATCGTCTGCGGCTTCCATCACTGGCGATACGACGGCGACGGCTCCGCCATCGGCATTCCGAAATGCCAGGAGAATTACGGCACCGTGTCGCGCGCGCTGG
>CAIYWM010000651.1 GCA_903929895.1 uncultured Alphaproteobacteria bacterium | reverse complement strand
GTCACCCCGGCGGGGCGCGGGCCCTGCGCACCGGGACGCAGGGAAAGATAGAGATCGCGGGCGGCTTGCGGGCTCAACGTGTTCCACGCCGGGCGATTTGCCGCCGCCATCAGGTCGATCAGCCGCTGGGATTCCGGATCGAGAGCCATTCCACCCACTCCATTGAAAACATTCGTGGCACTCTAGCAGCCCTCGCCCCTGTTTCGTCACGAGGCGAATGGTAAGGTGTGCCATGACATTCGAACCGGATTACAGCGCACCCCCGTCGGCCACACCCTCCTGGTGGCGGCGAAGCTGGGACCGCGTGCGGGCATGGCGCCCGGGCCGCTCGACTTCTGCCCCCTCGTCGGGCGGTCGCACTGTCTGGCGGTGGACATGGCGCATCGTCCTCGCGCTGCTCATCCTCTACTATCCGGTGGGCGCGCTGGTCACGGAAGACATCGACGACGATCCGCAGTTCACGGCGCGCGGTGTTGCACCAGGTGAAAGCAAGGCGGTGGCCACCGCGGCCGACCTCGTCACCCGCGAGGTCGACGTCCACACCTGGACGCCGATGATGCCGTTCTTCACGCCGGCCGGGCTGCTCGACAACATGCCGAACTTCCAGCGCGGCATCATGTCGGCGCTGGGCCGCTTCAGCACGGAGCTGATGGACCAGCTCGGCCGCACGCGCGGTTCGAGCCAGACCGACCGCGACCTCGAGCAGGCCCGCGGCTTCCTGAACGAACAGCCCAACATCTGGCTGTGGCAGCCCAGCGTGTCGCTGTTGCCGTCGACGACCTCGGCGCAGAAGTACCGCGCCGGCCGCGACCGGCTGATGGCCTACAACAAGCGGCTGGGCACCGGGCAGGCGGTGTTCGAACGACGGGCCGACAATCTGCAGGCGCTGCTCGACCGCATCGCCAACGACCTCGGCTCGGATTCGGCGGCGATCGACCAGCACGTGATCGAGAAGGCCGGGGACCTGTTCGACGCCAGGTGCGACGACATCTTCTACTTCAACAAGGGCCGCCTCTACGTCTACTACCTGCTGCTGCGCGATCTCGGCGTGGACTTCCAGAACGTCATCCGCGACCGCGAACTCACCACCGCCTGGAACGGCACGGTCGATACCTTCCGCATCGCCGCCCAGCTCGATCCGTGGATCGTCTGGAACGGCTATCCCGATGCCCTGCTGATTCCCAATCACCTGCTCGCGCAGGGCTTCTACCTGCTGCGCGCCCGCACGCAGCTGCGCGAGATCACCAACATCCTGCTGAAGTAGGCGGCCGCGTGGAGATCTATCTCCCCATCGCCGAGCTTTCGATGAACGTGTTCCTGCTGCTGGGCCTCGGCGCCGCAGCGGGCCTTCTGTCGGGCATGTTCGGCGTCGGCGGCGGATTTCTCGCCACGCCGCTGCTGATCTTCGTCGGTATCCCGCCGGCCGTCGCGGTCGCCAGCCAGGCCAACCAGGTGGTGGCCAACTCGATCTCCTCGCTGCAGGTGCAGTGGCGGCGCGGCAATGTCGACCTGCGCATGGGGCTGGTCCTTCTGGCGGGCGGCATGCTCGGATCGTCGGCCGGCGTCTGGCTGTTCACCTACCTGAAGCGCATCGGCCAGATCGATTTCGTCATTGCGGTGCTCTATGTCGTGATGCTGTCGACCATCGGCCTGCTGATGATGTTCGAGAGTCTCAACACCTATTTCAAGCGCCGGCGCAATCCCGACGGGCCGCGCGGCAAGCTCCACACCCACTATCTCGTGCACCGCCTGCCGCTGAAGCTGCGCTTCTACAAGTCGAAGCTCTACATCAGCGCGCTGCTGCCGAT
>CAIYWM010000650.1 GCA_903929895.1 uncultured Alphaproteobacteria bacterium | reverse complement strand
CTACCCGCCGCCACCGCGCCGGCTAGTCTAGCCGATCCGGCAGACGCCGACTTACAAGGGTGAGGTTTTCGGGGCTGTTCATAACCTCTTTCTTTAGCTGCATTCATTTCGAGTCAGCCTTTGACGAGCACGCCGCAGGCGTGCGTGTCGAAGGATGGGCAACCGACGTGGTGCGCGTGCCCATGCTTCGAGACGGCCCTTCGGGCCTCTTCAGCATGAGGTCTTTGTTGAGTTGCCCTCAGCTCGGCGGCAAACGCTCGTAGAAGCTCTCGATCTCGTCTTCCCTGAGTTTCACGAAGCCGTGGCGCAGGTAGAGTCGGTCGGCGGGGCTGCCGGTCAGGACTTGGAGCCGCACGGGAAGGCCGGTGGCGTCGGCCTCGGCCAGCAGCGCCTTCAGGATTGTCGTGCCGAGGCCTGAACCGTGTAGACGGCGCTCCAGATAGAAGGAGTCGATGCGGATTTCGTGATCGTGCCGGCGGAATCCGACGCAGCCCACTCGAACGCCATCCCGCAGGATCAGTCGCGTGCCGGGTTCATCGAAATGTCCGCGGAACATGCGGCGCGATCGCTCGGGCGTGTAGCGGCCGACCCGTTCGAGATGCTCGCGCATCACCTCGGTGCGCAGCGCCAGCAGAGGTTCGAAGTCGGCCTCCGTGACGGGGCCGAAGCTCCACAGCTCAGTCACGGACCGCGATCCGGGCGAGGCGCGGCTTCGCAACCGCCAGCCAGTCCCTGGTGTCGAGCTCCATCGAGCGGTCGAGCCGGCCGGCATTGAAGAACAGAGTCTCGTTGGCCAGCAGGTCTTCCTCGACCACGATCGAGAGGGCGGGATTGAGTGCGAAGGGCGGCACCGCACCCATGACGCAGCCGGTCAGCTCCTGCGCCGTGTCCGGCGAGGCGAAGCCGCACTTGCGCGCCTCGAACAGGGCGGCGACGGCGGCGAAGTCGAGCTTGCGGCTGCCCGGCAGGATGGCGAGCACGTGACGCTTGCCGCCGCCGCCACCGCGCACGTCGAGGACCATCGCCTTGGCGGCCTGGTCGGGCCGGTTGCCGCGAATGGCGCTGATGGCTTCCGATTTGCCCTCGTGGGCATGCTCGATGACGCGGAACTTCGCCTTCGCATCGGTGAGAAGTTCAACCAGCCGATCGAATACGTCGCCGGTCTTGATCTCAGCGCCCACGGATCACCTTCTCCGAAAGGATCGTCAGCGCCTCCTCGAGGCTCGGCACCTGGCCATCGGCCGGCGCGATCCGGGCGTCGACCGTTCGGCGATGGCTCTTCTCGATGACTTCCGTCATCAGCGGATCGACGCCGGTCTCGCGCAGCGTCTGCGCGACCAAGCCCATCTCTTCCCAGCGACGATGGGCATGGACGACATGCGTCTGCACCAGCATGGTGATGAAGCCGGCGAGCCCCATCGAATCGGCGTCGCCCAGGCAACCCAGCACCTCGTCGAGGATGCCCTGGCGCTGTGCCGCGACGAGGGCCTCGACGCCCAGCGCCTCGATGCCCTTCACCAGTGTGCTGCGCAGCATCTTGACCGAGGAGGCGCTGCCGGGCTTCGGTCCAAGCAAGGTCGCGACGAAGCCGTTCTCGTTCATCCAGGTGACGGCCGCGGCGGCGTCCTCGCCTGCCACCAGCATCGGCGCCTTGATGCCCTGCTTGAAGAAGCCGCCCATGACGGCGATGTCGATGTAGCGGCCCGCGCCCTTCTCGATCTCGGCGCGATCCTCGTCCGACATCCTGCCGGTGACGGTGCAGAGGTCGAGATAGTGTGCGCCCTTCTTCAGGAGCGGCGCGGTGGACTGCGCGGCCGAGAGGGCGTGCTCGCCCTGCACGGCGCAGATCACGAGATCGGCTTCGCTGAGTGCTTCGGTGTAGCGGTCGCTGATCGCGACTTCGAGGCCGCGCGCGACCTTGCCCAGCGCCTTGCCGCGCGCGTCCTTGTCGAGGGCGGTGTCGATGGCGATGACGCGGCGTGGGGCATTGTCACCGGGCCTCGAAGGACCGCGCCATCCGTTCTCGGCCGCGAGACCGCGCGCGATGGCCGAACCGGCTTCGCCAAAACCCAGCAGCGCGATGACGCGCGGAGAAAATGACATGTCGTTCTTTCCGTTGGGAAATCAGGAGGCGGGTTTTTCGCCGTCCTCGGCGTTGCGCGCGGCGCCCACGACCTGCGGGGTGTCGCGCGAGCTGGCGACCCGGAGCTTCGGCCGCACGGCGACGGCTTGCGGCTGGCTGCGCTCAGCGATGCCGGCATAGAGCTGCTTGCCGGATTCGATCACGTTGACGCCGCCGAAGCGGCCGAGCCAGCGCTGGCCGAACCGCTCGATGGCCGGCGCCATGCGCATCATGAGCCGCGACCGGGTCGGCGGCATGTAGAGCGCGCGCGTCTGGCGCAGCGGCGCGAACATATTGGCGCGCAGCAGGGCGTTCAGCTGTCCCGCCGAATAGGGGTGGCCCTGATAGAAGGGCGAGCGGTCGACCTGCGACCAGAAGCCGGTGCGGGTCGGCGCCACGACGACCATGCGGCCGCCATCGGCCATCACGCGCCAGATCTCGCGCAGCATCGGGCGCAGCTGCTCGGTGCATTCGACGGCGTGGACCAGCACCACGCGGTCGACCGACCGGTCGGGCAGCGGCAGGTCGAGCTCGTCGACCAGGGTTGCGAGGTTGCGGCCCTCGCGCGGCCAGCGCGTGACGCCCTGCTGGGCGGGCATGAAGGCGAGCGTGCGCCCGGCCTCTTCCATGAAGGGGCGCAGCAGCGGCTGCGCGTAGCCGAGCCCGAGCACCGTCTCGCCGCGCACGTTCGGCCAGATTTCACGCAGGCGGGCTCGCAGGAGCCGCTGGGTCATCTGGCCCAGCGTGCTGCCGTAGAACTCCTCAAGGTCGAGGACGTCGCTCCACATGCGGGTTACTGTAGCAGAAAGCCGGCCGGACGGACCATGGCCGGCGCAATCCAGCTCTGCTAGCGTTGCATCATGAGCACAACGCTAGACATCGTCCGTATCCCGGTCCTGAACGACAATTACGTGTGGTTGATGCGGGAACCGCAGAGCGGCGCCGTGGCCGTCGTCGATCCCGCCGTGGCCGGACCGGTCCTGGCGGAGGCCGAAAAGCGCCGCTGGAAGATTACCTATATCCTGAACACCCACCACCACGGCGATCACGTGGGCGGCAACCTCGAGATCAAGAAGGCGACCGGCTGCACCATCGTCGGCCTGCGCCAGGATCGCGCCCGCATCCCCGGCATCGACGTCGAAGTCGACGATGGCGACCGCTACCGGCTCGGCGAGGCCGAGGCCGAGATCTTCTTCGTGCCGGGCCATACGAGCGGTCACATCGCCTATGCCTTCCGCGAGCAGAAGGCGCTGTTCTGCGGCGACACGCTGTTCGCGCTGGGCTGCGGCCGCATGTTCGAAGGCACGCCGCAGCAGTTCTGGTCGTCGCTCAGCCGGCTGCGCGCGCTGCCCGACGACATGCGCGTCTACTGCGCGCATGAATACACCCAGTCGAACGCCCGCTTTGCGTTGACGGTCGAAACCGGCAACCAGCAGCTCAAGGCGCGCTCGGCCGCGATCGATGCGGCGCGCGCCCGGGGAGAGGCCACGGTGCCGTCGCTGCTCGGCGAGGAGAAGGCCACCAATCCGTTCCTGCGTGTCGACGTGCCGGCCGTCCAGGCCGCGGTCGGCCTCGCCGGCGGCGATCCGGTCTCGGTGTTCGCCGAAGTGCGCCACCGCAAGGACGTGTTCCGCTAGGCCGCTATGCCGAAATCTTGCCCGGTATTGTTTTTTTGTATATGATGGTAATATACATTGATTGACCTCTCAAAGATCGAAGGTTTCGATTGGGATGAGGAAAATCGCCGCAAGAGCGCTGAAAAGCATGCTGTTGGCCAAGGTGAAGCGGAACTGATTTTCTTCAATGATCCGTTACTGGTCGTCGAGGATGTTCGGCACAGCATCCATGAACTGAGACTGCATGCCTTGGGTCGAACCGACGACGG
>CAIYWM010000649.1 GCA_903929895.1 uncultured Alphaproteobacteria bacterium | reverse complement strand
CGCCTCTTCACCGACGATCCCGACGTGGTCGCGGCCACCGTGGCCTATGTCACGCGCGTCGCGCCCTTCTATTTCGTGTTCGGCATCGGCATGACGCTCTCCTTCGCGAGCCAGGGGGCGGGCCGCATGAAGGCGCCGTTCGCCGCCGGCGTGGCGCGCCTGTTCGTGGCCTCCTTGGGCGGCTGGTTCGCCATCGAGCATCTCGGCTGGGGCCTGCCGGGTGTCTTCGTCGCGATCGCCGTCGGCATCGTCACCTTCGGCAGTCTGATTGCAGGGCCCCTGCTCGTGCACCCGTGGCGCGGCCGGGCTTGATTAGGGCGGGCGTAACAATGGCGTGATAGGCTCGCTCCTTCCCGAGGGAGGAAGCGATGCAACGAACTTCCATCATCCGGACCTGGAACCGCAACGAAGCCGACGAGGAAGCGATGGGCGCCGCCCATGCGCCGATCTGGCGGCGCATGATCGACGTTTCGATCCATGAGGATCTCCGCCCGTCGACCATCCTGGACTATGGCTGCAACCAGGGCGGCTTCCTGCGCATGCTCTACGACCGTCATCCCTTCCAGTCGGCGGTCGGCATCGACATCGCCCGCGAATCGGTGGCGCGTGCCGACCTGCTGAAGGGGTATCGGCCCATCGAGTACAAGGTCGCCGAGAGTGCGGCCGCGCTCGGCCGGACCTTCGACTTCGCCTTCAGCCACGAGGTGCTCTACCTGCTGCCCGACCTGGTCGCGCACGCCGCCGACATCAAGGCGGTGCTGAAGCCGGGCGGCACCTATGTCGCGGCCATGGGCTGCCACAAGGACAGCGCCGTCTGGCCGCGCTGGCGCAAGGTGATCGCCGAAACCTCGTCGATCCCGCTCTACGACCATTCGCTCGACAGTGTCGCCAAGGCGTTCAGCGACACCGGCTTCCATGTCGGCGTGCGCCCCCTCGATCTCGACGCCTTCATGCCGGTGACGGTGGGCAGCGAGTATTTCCCCAAGGTCGTGGACCAACTGCGCTATTACAGCCAGGACAAGGTCCTGTTCCGCTTCGTGCGCGCTCCCTAGGAGGTCCCTTCATGGCAATGCCGGCCCTGCCCTTCGTCACCGCCTTCTATGCCGCCCTCACGGGACTTCTTTGTGTACTGCTCGCTTCGATGGTGATCCGTCAGCGCTTCCGGAGCCGGGTCAGCCTCGGCGACGGCGGCGATGCCGCGATGAGCCGCATGAGCCGCGTCTTCGGAAACTTCGCCGAGTATGCCGCTCTGGTGCTGGTCCTGCTGGCCCTGCTGGAGATCTGCGGCGGCTCGCGGGTGCTGGTCCATGCGCTGGGTATCGGCTTCATCGTCGCGCGCCTGGCGCACGCCTTCGGCCTTGCCCGCACGACGGACACCAATCCCGGCCGCGCCACCGGCATCGTGCTCACGCTGCTCGTGATCGTCGTGGCGTCGATCGCCCTGCTGGTGATCGTGGCGCGGAAGATCTTCGTCTAGCCGCGCGCCCCGAGCTGCCGCAGCGACCTGTCGATCCACAACGCGCCGATCTTTTCCTGCACGGAGTTCTGGCGCAGGCGCTGGCGCAGGTTGTTGAAATCGACCAGGTCGAGCCGCTGGTCCTGGTTGAAGCAGGAGAAGACCACCGTCTCCTTGCCGGTCTCCGGATCCCGGTGCAGCTGCAGGCACTGGGCGCAGATCTCCTTCATCATGCATTGCATGGGCGAGTTGATCGAGCCGAAGGCCACGTGCTCGGGCTTGAGGAACGGCTTCAGCGCCGCGTGCCGCGCCAGACGCACCGCGTTCATCATGCCGTCGGAACCGATGGCCACGATGCGATCGGCGGCGCTGTAGGGGATCGGCTGGTCGCCGAGCTCGCCCGACGCATAGCGCCGCATCGCCTCGACGATGTTGGTGACGACCGACTTGTCCTGCGGCCGGCCCGGCGCGAAGCCCGGCGCCTCGTCGCAGCACCAGACGACGACGTCGGCCGCGGCCTCGATCTCCTCGACCTTGTAGCGGTCGATCATGCGCTTGTAGCCGGCGAAGTAGAGCACCTTGCTGCCGGCCTTGCGGAAGGCCTGACCGATCGAAAAGAGGACGGCATTGCCGAGGCCGCCGCCCACCAGCACGACGGTCTCGCCGGGCTCGATCTCGGTCGGCGCGCCGGTTGGCCCCATGACGATCACCGGCTCGCCGGGCTTCAGCATCGCACAGAGATCGGACGAGCCGCCCATCTCCAGCGTGATCAGCGACAGCAGGCCCTTCTCCTTGTCGACCCACGCACCGGTGAGCGCGAGGCCCTCCATGGTGAGCAGGGTACCCTCGGCCCGCAGCGAGCACGCTTCGTAGTTCTGCAGCCGATAGAACTGGCCGGGCTCGAAATTGCGGGCTGCGGCCGGCGCCTCGACGATGACCTCGATGATGGTGGGCGTAAGCCGGTCGACGCGGACCACGCGGGCGCGCCACGAACGGTTGGCTTCGTCGAGAATCTCCACCGGCGTGCGACGGGCCGGCGGCAACGCCGTCATCGCCCGCGTCAGCACCGGATAGCCCTGCTTGGCCCCGCCCATCGCCTTCACGACGTTGCCGGCGAACGAGGGATGCAGATCGCCGAAGAACGACATGAAGCGACTGTCGACGTGACGGTACATCAGCACGCGCACGTCGCCGGGCTTGCAGACGCGCTCGGGCGTCACTTGATTGCCCGCCTCGTCGAGCGCGCGGAAATACTTGCCGTCGATGAAGGCGTGCG
>CAIYWM010000648.1 GCA_903929895.1 uncultured Alphaproteobacteria bacterium | reverse complement strand
CATCTCCGAAAGTCATTGCTCTGCAGTATAGCGGTCGCCCTGAGTGCGACGACCGTCACGGCCCAAACCATCACTGACGGCGACACGCTACGCCTAAACGGCGTGACCTACCGACTGTACGTACCCCTCCGGCGTGGGCCACCTGTACGCTGAAGATCTGATCGTGAAGATTGAGGGTCCCGGGGGCACGATGATCGTGTCCGCGTAGCCCAGATGGACACGATCATACATGTCAGCTTCGAGAGCAGACGCTGCCGCTAAACGCCGGCGGCGGGTGCGCCCTGAAGACGAGAAGCGGCGGATCGTTGCGGAGACGTACGAGCGCGGGGCGTCGGTATCGGCGGTGGCCCGGCGTCACGACCTCAATGCGAACCTGCTGTTCTCGTGGCGTCGAGTGATGGGGCCGGTTGGGTCGGCCTCTGCGGACGAGCCGCCCCGGTTCGTGCCGGCCGTGATCAGCACCGAAGTCGAGGCGGCTTCGACGCCTGTGCCGCCGCCCCCAGCGGGCGCGATGGAGATCGTGCTGGTCGCGGGCGATCGGGTCATCGTGGACCGGACGGTGGACGGGGCGGCGTTGGCTCGCGTGATCGAGGCTTTGTCGCGGCGATGATCCCGGTACCGTCAGGCGTACGAGTGTGGATTGCGGCCGGCCACACGGACATGCGCTGCGGCATGAACTCTCTGGCCCTTCGCATCCAGCAGGCACTGCAACGCGACCCGCATGCCGGCGATCTTTACGTCTTCCGGGGCAAGAGCGGCAAGCTGATCAAGATCTTCTGGTACGACGGGCTGGGCGCCTCGCTGTACGCCAAGCGCCTGGAGAGAGGCCGCTTCGTGTGGCCGTCGACGACGGATGGCGTCGTGACGATCACGCCCGGACAGCTCGGCTATCTGCTGGAAGGGATTGATTGGCGCCATCCCCAACACACCTGGCGACCGCTGACGGCGGGCTGAGCGCCTTGCTCGGCAGCACTTGTGTACACGCCGATGCGGCAGATTGAATCGGCTCGCATTGAGTAGATCACAAGCGCGCGGCTTTGTGGTTTTCTCCGAAGACCATGACCTCGGTCGATGCCCTGCCCGACGATGCGTTGAGCCTGAAGCAGTTGCTGCTGGCGCGTACCGAGGAGTTGCTCGCGGCGCGGGCACAAGTTGCCAGTGGCGAAGCTTTGATTGCCCATTTGAAGCTGCAGATCGAGAAGTTCCGGCGCGATAAGTTCGGCCAACGTTCCGAGCGCAGTTCCCAGTTGGTCGACCAGCTCGAGTTGCAGCTCGAGGAGCTGGAGGCCGCGGCGACGGAGGACGATCTGGCGGCGGAGCAAGCGGCCGCCACCCAGGTGTCTGCCTTCACCCGTCAACGGCCAGCGCGCAAGCCCTTCCCCGAGCAGCTGCCGCGCGAACGCCGGATCGTTCCCGGCCCGGCGGCGTGCAGCTGCTGTGGCAGCACCCGCTTGTCGAAGCTGGGCGAGGCCATCACCGAGACGCTGGAAGTCATTCCGCGCCAGTGGAAGGTGATCCAGCATGTGCGCGAGAAGTTCTCGTGCCGCGATTGCGAGAGCATCGACCAGGCGCCGGCGCCGTTCCACGTCGTGCCCCGGGGATGGGCCGGTCCGAACCTGCTGGCGATGATCTTGTTCGAGAAGTACGGCCAGCATCAACCTCTCAATCGTCAAGCCGAGCGCTATGCCCGCGAGGGCGTGCCGCTCAGCCTGTCGACGCTGGCCGACCAGGTGGGCACCTGCTGTACCGTGCTGCGGCCGATCCATCATCGCTTTGTGGCTCACGTCCTGGCCGCCGAGCGGCTGCATGGCGACGACACGACGGTGCCGGTACTGGCCAAGGGCAAGACCATCCTCGGCCGATGTTGGACCTATGTGCGCGACGATCGGCCGTTCGGGGGGCTGGCACCGCCAGCGGCAGTGTATTTCTACTCGCGCGATCGCGCCGGCGAACATCCGCAGCAACATCTGGCGCGCTGGAGCGGCATCCTGCAGGCCGATGCCTATAGTGGCTACGGCAAGTTGTACGACGTCGAACGAGCCGCCGGGCCAATCTTCGAGGCTGCCTGCTGGGCCCATGCGAGGCGCAAGTTCTTTGAACTCGCCGATATCGCAGCAGCAGCCCGCCGCAAGGCGCGGCGCAACGCACCTGCGGTGATCTCGCCGATTGCACTCGAAGCGGTGCAGCGCATCGACGTGCTGTTTAAGATCGAGCGCACCATCAACGCGCTGCCGGCCGAGCAGCGCCTGACCGTGCGGCGCGAGCAAAGTGCACCGTTGGTCTTAGAACTCGAAGCCTGGATGCGCGAGGAACGGCGCAAGCTCTCGCGCCACAGCGACGTCGCTGGACCCATCGACTACATGCTCAAGCGCTGGGCCTCGTTCGCGCGCTTCCTCGAGGACGGACGGATCTGTCTGTCAAACAACGCCGCAGAACGAGCGCTGCGCGGGCTGGCGCTTGGCCGCAAAGCCTGGCTGTTCGCAGGCTCCGACCGCGGCGGCCAGCGCGCCGCCTTCTTCTACAGCCTCATCCACACCTGCCGGCTCAACGACGTCGATCCTCAGGCCTGGCTCGCCGATGTTCTCGCCCGCATCGCCGATCACCCCGCCAATCGCATCGACGAGCTATTGCCTTGGCACTGGCGTCCCCGCCAACTGGTCGCCGCAGCAGCCTGATCATGGCCGCTCCCAGCTTCGTGTTCACGATCGCTCGCGTGGCCATCATGCTTGGTGAGGACGAGGCCTGGCTCGAAGAGATCGCCCTCGAGATGGAACCCGAAGATGGCCGTCTCTATATCTGCGACGTCGATGACGATAGTTCAATTACCGCCTTCACGCCGTTCGGCGTTGAAAGTCTCAAGGAGCTCGTCGAAATCCACAAAGCCCTGCGATCCGCCGGCCCGACGAAGTAGTTACCCCGCGGCGCTCACCGCATGCTTACGCCAATACCGCCTCGGCGTCGTTCCAGTCTCTGCCCGGGTCGAGTTTCACGGTCTCGGGTACGCCGCTGCCGGCTGATGTCGGCCTCGTTCGGGTGCTGTCTGAGATCGAACTCGACCGGACCTGGTCATTCCGCCTGCAGGGCGACGCGGAGTTCGCCGGCAACTACGGCTCGCTGGCCGGCACCGCTCGTATCGCCGCGCGATGGTAGGGGCACGACTGTGGCTGCTATGCAGCGCCTGTGACCCCGTCAGCCCGTTGGAAATTCCCACGCTTGGCGCTGCCGGGCCCAGCCGGCCGTCACCTCCTTGAGCATGGCGTTGACGCTGAGCCCGCGTGGCTGACGTCCGTCGAGAATGGCGGAGACGATGTCGGGCGCTAGGCAGGTGAGGTTCAAGACCCTGCAGACATAGGCGATCGTCACTTTCTCCTGGGCCGCCAGATCGGTGATCGATCTGGCCTTGCCGCTCTCGATCCGCCGCCGCCAGCGATG
>CAIYWM010000647.1 GCA_903929895.1 uncultured Alphaproteobacteria bacterium | reverse complement strand
GATTTCTGTCTCATCTCGCTCCCCTGGGGATGACGATGAGCCGGAAATCCTCTCTTCCTCAAGACGCTAAATCCGTATCAGTGGTCCTGACGCCGGACAGTCTTGAGGTCGGCTAATTCAGCAAGGGTCAACTCCCGGGCCACCTTGTCCTCCCAAACCCACAATCCTACCCACAGTCTCAAGTGTACAGCGGTAGACTGTGGCGGACAATGGCCTCGGATTTATCCCGATTTTACTGCACTGGTGGACATGGGTAGACCCCTCTGAACGGGGATATGGCGGACAGGGCGGGATTCGAACCCGCGGTGGCTGTTACACCACGCACGCTTTCCAAGCGTGTGCCTTAAACCGCTCGGCCACCTGTCCGGGAAGCGCGGTCGGCCGCTCTTATAGCGCGGTGGATGGTTTGGGCAACGTCCTTCCCCGCTCGCGCCGGCTTGGCTAGGGTCGGGACGGTACCTGACCGGCGCCTGGGGGAGTAATGGTCGTGTTTCGGGCCCTGGGCTGGCTGTTTCTGGCCCTCGCCGTCGCAGTGGTCGTGCACGACCTGCTCAGCTGGTGGTCCCAGGGTCGCTATCCTTTTTCGACCTTCGGAAGCCTGTGGGCGCATCTCGACCCGGCCTCCCTCGGCAACACGCAGACATCGGTGCGCCGCCATCTGTCGGGGGTCCTGTGGACCTGGATGATGCGGCCGCTGCTCACCGTGCCGGCGGTGCCGGCCTTCCTGGTGCTGGGCCTCGTCCTGGTCTGGATCGGGCGCCGCGAGCTCGGGCGCCCGGATGCCAGCGTTCTGATGGGCTCGCGCCCGCGCCGGCGCCGCGGGGGGCTCCTCTGATCGTCCGATAGCCAGGATCTTTCCGAGTACGATGGAATCACCAACACCAACCTCATGCTGAGGAGCGCTCCGCAGGAGCGCGTCTCGAAGCATGGGCACGAGCACTACGTCTGTTGCCCATCCTTCGAGACGGCCCTTCGGGCCTCCTTGTATCAAGAAGGGGCCGGGCCGGCGTAGAGTCGCGGGCGCGGTATCGGTGGAGAGCCCGGTGGCTCCTGGGGCCGACAAGCCCGTTCCTGAGCGCGGTGCCTCCACCGTTGATTTTGTGATCCCGAACGGTCGCCTGGGCCGAACCGCGAGCCCGCATGCGCAAGGATGGGAGCCAAGATCCATGTTCGTAGGTATCGATGTGGCGAAGGATCGCCTGGATGTTCATGTGCGCCCCGCCGGTGAGGCCTTCACCGTTGCCCGTGACGGAGAAGGTATCGAGGACCTGGTTGGGCGGTTGAGTAAAATGGCGCCCGCTCTGATCGTGCTCGAAGCAACCGGTGGCTTCGAGACGATCGTGGCGGCAGGTCTGGGCGCGGCGGGCCTGCCCGTGGCAGTCGTCAATCCCCGGCAGATCAGGGACTTCGCCCGGGCCACCGCACGGCTGGCCAAGACCGATACCCTCGATGCCGCTGTCATTGCCCACTTCGCCGAGGCGGTGAACCCACCGGCGCGGCCGCTCGCCGACGAGCAGTCCAGGGTGTTGGGCGAACTGATGGCGCGCCGCCGTCAGCTCATCGAGATGATCGGGGCCGAGAGCAATCGCCGGCGCATGCTCACCGTGCGGCGCACCCTGAAGACCGTCGATCGCGTGCTGGCCACCTTGAAGGCCCAGCTCGAACAAATCGATGACGATATCGATATCGCCGTCCGGGGAACCCCGGCCTGGCGCGAGGCCGAGGACCTCCTGATCAGCGTTCCCGGCATCGGGCCCAGGATCGCCCGCACCCTGATCGCCGAGTTACCCGAACTGGGCCGCCTCGGCCGACGCGAGATCGCTTCCCTGACCGGCGTCGCCCCGTTCAATCGCGACAGCGGCACCTTGCGGGGCCGCCGTACCATCGCGGGCGGACGACCCGTCGTACGAGCTGCCCTCTACATGAGCATCCTCGTCTCCATCCGCCGCAAGCTACCATTGGCCTTGACCTATCACCGCCTGCGCGCTGCCGGGAAGCCCGCCAAGGTCGCCATCGTCGCCTGCATGCGCAAGCTCGTGACCATCCTCAACGCTATCCTCAGGGACAAAAAGCCATGGGCAAGCGCTTGACCGCCACGACGGTCGCTCAGGGTGAGGTCAGTATTGGGATGCTCGGATCGATTCCGTCTCGCGCTTCGGTCGAGACGACGGGATCTCTTAGCCCACCAGCTCCTCGACCGTCGCGATGAGGCGCGCGATGTCGGCTTGGGTGCTGAGGCGATGGTCGCCGCCCTTGATGAAGGTGGTGACGACTTCCGGCGCCTCGAGATGTTTCGCGATCTGCAGCGAGTATTCCCACGGCACGTCGGGATCGCTCTGGCCATGCAGCAGCCGCACCGGACAGGGAAGTGCCAGCGGCTTGTCGAGCAGCAGGTGATGGCGGCCTTCCTCGATCAGCTTCCAAGTGAAGACCGACGGCTCGGGCGAATACTGCGACGGACGTTCGAGCCGGCCGTCACGCTCCAGGGTCGCGCGATCCCCGGGCGAGAGGCCCTTCAGCAGCATGCGCTCGGTGAAGTCGGGGGCGGCCGCGATCAGCACCAGACCGGCCAGCCGTTCGGGGCGTGCGCGCGCCGCCAGCAGCGACAGCCAACCGCCCATGCTGGAGCCGACCAGCACCATCTTGCCGTTCGTCAACTGGTCGATCGCGGCGAGCGAATCATCGAGCCAACGTCCGATCGTGCCGTCCTCGAAACGGCCAGACGATTGTCCGTGACCGAAATAATCGAAACGAAGGAACGCGCGACCCGACTTCTGGGCCCAGGCTTCGAGCGCCACCGCCTTGGTGCCGGTCATGTCGGACCGGAAGCCGCCGAGGAAGACGACGGTCGGGGCACGTCCTTCCGTCACCGCATAGGCGATGCTGTTGCCGTCGTCGCGCTGCAGCCGCTCGACCCTACCCACGTTGCTCCTCCCGTGTTACCTGCTCACTCCCCTCAATCGTGTAGCCAAAAGCAACGCCCGTGTCCGCGCCCACCCTGCTTCAGATCGTTCCGACCCTGGCCGGTGGAGGGGTGGCCCGCGCCACGCTCGAGGCGGCGCAGGCCGTCATTGCGGCGGGCGGTTCGGCGATCGTGGCGTCGCCCGGTGGCAGCATGGTCCCCGACCTGCTGAGGCTGCGCGCGAGTCACATCGAACTTCCCGCACCATCTCATCCGGTGTGGGGACGGCTGACACTGCCCGGCAAGCTCGCGTCCAGCCTCCGCGACGCGAAGGTCGACGTCATCCAGGCGCGTTCGCCGGCGGCGGGCTGGGTCGCCCGCGCCCTCGCGCGTCGTCTCGGCATCAAGTGGATCGCGACCCTGCACCGGCCGTTCCTCGCTTCCGATCTCACCGGCCGTTTCGTCGAGGCGCGTCAGTCGCGCGCCGATGCGGTGATCGCCGTCTCGCAGCATGTCGCGCGCGACGCGCTGGAGCGTTTCCCGTCGCTGCAGGACCGGCTGGAGGTCATCACCCCCGGGATCAACTTCGACCGTTTCGATCCGGCGATCGTACGCGCCGACCGGCTGATCCGCCTGGCCGGCGAGCTGCGCGTGCCCGACGGCAGCCATCTCATTCTCTGCCCGGGCCGCTTCGGCGAGGACAACGGCCAGAAGATCCTGGTCGAGGCGATCAAGCGTTTGGGCCGCGATGACGTGTTCTGCCTGCTGCTCGGCTCGACCGGGGCGGCGACGCCGTTCGAGAAGGAGCTCGAACGCACCATCGAGGCGGCAGAGCTCAACGGCCGCGTCCAGATCGGACCCTATGTCGACGACATGCCGGCGGCCTACATGCTGGCCGACGTCGTCGTGTCGACCGGCGGGGCGCGCCAGGGCTTCAGCCGGGCCCTCGTCGAAGCCCAGGCGATGGGACGGCCGGTCGTGGCCGAGGATGGCGGCGGTGCCGCCGAGACGCTCCGCCCCGACGGCGTCACGGGCTGGCTGGCCCCGGCCGGCGATCCGGCGGCGCTGGCCGAAGCCCTGCAGGCCGCCCTGTCGCTGTCTGTGGAACGGCGGGCGGAACTGGCGCGGACGGCGCAGGAGCACGTGCGCACCAACTACAGCCTGGCGCACTCCAACCAGCAGCTTCTGGCCCTCTACCACCGTCTGACTGACCGCTGACCTTGACTCGCGGGGGCCCGGCAACTATCTCCGGGCACATGGAACGTCGGTTTTTCACCGCTCCTGCCGTTATCACCACCGTCCGAACTTGAATCGGCCGGGCGCGCGCACTCGTGCGGCTTCCCGGCCTGCCGCTGCCGACCTCTTGAGTCGGCGGATGTATTGCGTTCGGAATTTCGTTAGCTGGTGACTTCAATGATCAATATTTCGCTGCCGGACGGTTCGGTCCGGTCCTTCGACAAGCCCGTCAGCGGCGCCGAGATCGCCGCGTCGATCGGTCCCGGCCTCGCCAAGGCGGCCCTCGCACTCCGCGTCGACGGCAAGATGGTCGACCTCGCCCATATGGTCGACCGCGACGCAAAGATCGGCATCGTGACGTCGCGCGACCCCGATGCGTTGGAATTGCTGCGCCACGATGCGGCGCACGTACTGGCGCAGGCGGTGCAGGAACTCTTCCCCGGCACGCAGATCACGTTCGGCCCCTCGACGGAGGACGGCTTCTACTACGACTTCGTCCGCGACCAGCCCTTCTCGCCCGAGGACTTCGCGAAGATCGAGCAGCGCATGGCCGAGATCGTCGACCGCGACCTGCCGATCGAGCGCTCGGTGTGGGATCGCGCGCAGATCAAGGACTACTTCAGCCAGCACGGCGAGAAGTTCAAGGCCGAGTGGGCCGACGAGCTGCCGAAGGACGAGGAGATCTCGGTCTACAAGCAGGGCGACTGGCTCGACATGTGCCTGGGGCCGCACCTGCCCTCGACGGGCAAGCTCGGCAAGGCGTTCAAGCTCACGAAGGTGTCGGGCGCCTACTGGCGCGGCGACCGTAACAATGCCCAGCTCCAGCGCATCTACGGCACGGTCTTCTTCTCCGACAAGGACCTGAAGGCCTACCTGCACCGCATCGAGGAGGCCGAGAAGCGCGACCATCGCCGCCTCGGCCGCGAGATGGGCCTCTTCCACCAGCAGGAAGAAGCCGCGGGCATGGTGTTCTGGCACCCCAAGGGCTGGACGTTCTGGCGCACGCTTGAGAGTTACATACGGCGCAAGCTGGATGCCGGCGGTTACCAGGAAGTGAAGACGCCGCAGCTGGTCGATCGCAAGCTGTGGGAGGCCTCGGGCCACTGGGAGAAGTTCCGCGAGAACATGTATCTCAGCGAGAACGAGGAAGGCCTGCGCGAGTTCATCGACGATGACGAGAAGCGCATCTTCGCGCTGAAGCCGATGAACTGCCCCTGCCACGTTCAGATCTTCAACCAGGGGCTCCGCAGCTACCGCGAACTGCCGCTGCGCATGGCCGAGTTCGGCTCGTGCCATCGCTTCGAGCCGTC
>CAIYWM010000646.1 GCA_903929895.1 uncultured Alphaproteobacteria bacterium | reverse complement strand
TGATTGGCAGGCGTTGCCATCCCTCCGGTAGCGCCCAGCTTGCCGTCAAACAAGGCCCTGATGACCGTTTCCTCGCCGTTGGACAGTGTTCGCGCCCAGTATGAGGCGCTGCCCTATCCTTCCCGAGACCCGCGCGACGAGGCGATCCGCCTGATCACGGGCACGCCGAGCCACGTCCTCGAGATCAACCACTACCTGTACGCCGGCCGGCTGAACTTCATCCGGCCCTTCCGCGCGCTGGTCGCCGGCGGCGGCACGGGCGATGCCTGCATCATGCTGGCCCAGCAGCTCGTCGATCGCCGCTGCCCCGGCGAGGTCTTCTATCTCGACCTCTCCTCCGCCTCGCGACAGATCTGCGAGGCGCGCGCCAAGGCGCGCGGCCTGCGCAACATCACGTTCCTGACCGGCTCGCTGCTCGACCTGCCGACGATGAACATCGGCCATTTCGACTACATCGACTGCACCGGCGTGCTGCACCACCTGCCCGACCCGACGGCCGGCATGCAGGCCCTGGCGAGCGTGCTGCATGCCGAGGGCGGCATGGGCGTCATGCTCTACGGCGAATATGGCCGCAGCGGCGTCTACCCCCTGCAGGAGATGCTGCAGACCCTGGCGCCGCCGTCGATGGCGATCGAGGACCGGCTGGCGATGGCCAAGCGCCTGATCCGCTTCCTGCCGACGACCAACCTGTTCCGCCGCAATCCCTACCTCAACGACCATGTGACGGGGGGCGACGCCGGCCTCTACGACCTGCTGCTGCACAGCTGCGACCGCGCCTTCACGGTGCCCCAGATCGGCAGCATGGCCGCCGCCTCCGGCCTGCGTGTCGTCGCCTTCCTGGAACCGGTGCGCTACGAGCCCGCGACCTACATGAGCGATCCCGTGATCGCGCGCCAGATGAGCTCACTGCCGCTGCTCGATCGGGCGGCCTTCGCCGAACGCCTGGCCGGCAACCTGCGCACGCACGTCTTCTATGCCACGCGCGCCGGCTTCGACACGGTCGCGCGGCCCGAGGATACGTCGGCCATCCCGGTGCTGCGCGAGATGGACGCGCAGAAGTTCGCCGCGGGCCTGCAGCCCGGCTCCCCGCTGGTCGCCAACCTCGACGGCTTTCCCTGGCGGGCCCAGCTGCCGGCGCTGGCGCCGCGCATCATCTCGCAGATCGACGGCCGCCGGACGGTCGCGGAGATCTACACCTCGCTCGGCAGCCAGGGCGGCCTGCCGCAGTGGGAGGATTTCTACGCGCAGTTCGAAGACCTCTACGTCAAGCTGAACGGCGTCAATCACCTGCTGCTGCGCTTCCGCACCTGAAACCAAGCCTGCAGGATCCGCAATGAGCGGCCACGTCCTGACCATTGCGCTCGGCAACTCCCTCCTCTGGTCGGTCTATCTGCTGCTGACCCGCCATGTCGTGAGCGGCGCCCAGCTTGATGCCTGGGCCTATACGCTGGTCCAGCTGCTGAGCGCGGGCCTGGCCATGCTCTGGGTCGGGCGCCGCACGCCGGGAAGCTGGGCCGATCTGCTGGTCCCCTGGACCGTCTGCTACGCCTTCATGAGGGTGATCATCAACGGCTGCACGGCCGCCGCCATCGTCTGGCTCGCCGTCACCCAGAGCACGCTGCTCTCGACGATGAGCGTGCTGATCGGCGCGGCGTCGGGCTGGGCGTTGACGCGCCAGGCACCGTCACGGCGCGACTGGCCGGGCCTCGCGCTGCTGGCGCTGGGCATCGCGGCCTTCGCCGCCGCGCTGGGATCGGAGACGGCCTGGCGTGGGGTCGCCTGGCTGGTCGCCTCGGAGGCCATCGCCGTCGCGGCCTCCTGGATGATCGCCTATCACCCGCGCAATCGCGCGGTCGATCCGGCGGCGCGCAGCCGCTTCACCGGCGAAATCCTGGTCGCAGCGTCGCTGGCGCTGATTCTCGTCTGGACGCTGGCCGGCCTGGTGGGCGCGATGGCCTCGCCCTGGGCCGGTGGCGGCGACGCTTTCGGCCGGATCGAACTCTGGCTCTACGCCATCCTGGCCGGCCTGCTGTTCCGCGCCCCCGGCACCTGGCTCGGCTTCTGGACCATCAACCATTCGGGCGTGCAGAGCTACCTGATCGCCCTCACCGCGATGCCGTTCTTCGCCATCGCGCTGGAAGCCGTGGCCGCGCACTTCGGCTGGCTGACCCCGGCGGCCCTGACGACCTATGAATGGCTGGCCGCCGGCGTGATCCTCGCCGGCGCCGTCTGGCTGATCGTCGCGCGCGTGCGAACGACATAGGCGCTTCGGAACCACCGGCGAGCAACATTGTTGCGTCGACGGGGTGCGACATTCACTTCATTTGTTTCGTTTATTTCGTTTGTTTCGTTTATCTGCCGTGACTCCGACTGATTCGACGGCCGGTTAAGCCTTCTTCAGCGCGTCCGGGTTGAGGACGTTGATCGGCGTGCCGTCGAGCCAGGCCTCGATGTCCTTGATCGTGCCCTCGTAGAAGTGCCGGTAGCTCTCCTCGACGACGTAGCCCAGGTGAGGAATGAGCGTGACGTTGTCGAGCTTGGTGAAGGGATGGTCTGCCGACATCGGCTCCTTGTCGTAGACGTCGAGGCCGGCGTGCAGGATCGTGCGGTTCTTCAGCGCCTCGATCAGCGCCGCCTCGTCGACGATCGGACCGCGCGAGGTGTTCACCAGGATCGCGGTCTTCTTCATCTTGGCGAGGTCGGCGGCGCCGATCAGGCCACGCGTGCGATCCGAAAGGGCGAGATGGATCGACACGAAATCCGACGTCGCCAGCAGCTCGTCCTTGCTCACATACTTCGCGCCGCCGGCTTCCGCCTTCTCGGGCGTGAGGTTCTGGCTCCAGGCCACGACCTCCATGCCGAACGCCTTGGCATAGTGCGCCGCGCGACTGCCCAGCTTGCCGAGGCCGAGGATGCCCAGCCGCTTGCCCTCGAGCACGACCATCTGCTCGATGCCGTCGTGCCACTTGCCCTGGCGCGCCAGCCGCTCGGCCTTGGCGAGGTCGCGCGCGCACATCATCAGCAGCGCCCAGCCCAGTTCCGCGGTCGGCGCGTTCGAGGTGCCGCCGGGCGTCGTGGAGATCGGGATGCCGCGCTCGGCCGCCGCCTTGTCGTCGAGGCTGGCGGCGCGGGCGCCGGTCAGCACCATGAACTTGAGGTTGGGCAGCTTCTCGATCAGCGCGCGCGGGAAGGCGGTTCGCTCGCGCAGCAGTCCCAGCATGTCGAAGGGCGCCAGCTTCTGCGCCGCATCCTCGACCGAGGCGAAGGGCTCGTGGAACACCGTGATCTCGACACCGCGTTTCTTCAGGCGATCCCAATCGGCCATGCGCAGGGCGACCTTCTGGTAATCGTCGAGCAGGGCGAGCTTCATCGTTTGCGGCATGGCGTTTCCTGGGGGACAATGTTGAAAAGGCACTATAGCCGCGGGAGGCGGTCGTGAGCATCACCGTTACGCCAACTCATCCCGAATTCGTCGCCGAGATCTCAGGCGTCGACCTGGCCCAGCCGCTCAAGCCCACCGACCGGCAGACCATCGAGGACGCCATCAACCGTTATGCGGTCGTGGTGTTCTGCGGCCAGACGCTCGACGACGAGACGCAGGTCGCCTTTGCCGGCAACTTCGGCCCGATCGAATCCTCGGCGCTGAAGCTCCGGCATCGCGACATCAAGCACCGGATCGCATCCAGCCAGGTGGCCGACATCTCCAACCTCGACGGCGACGGCAACGTGATGAAGCCCGACGCGCGCCGCCGGCTCGATGGCCTCGCCAACCGGCTGTGGCATACCGATGCCTCGTTCCGCGCCGTGCCCGGCGCCCTGTCGATGCTCTATGCGCACGTCATTCCCGAGGAAGGCGGCGACACCGAATTCGCCGACATGCGCGCGGCCTACGATGCGCTGCCCGAGGCGAAGAAGAAGGAGCTGGAAGGGCTGGTCGCCGAGCATTCGATCTGGCGCTCGCGCGAACAGCTCGGTGTCGTGCAGTACACCGACGAGGAACGCGCCTCGCTGCCGCCAGTGCCGCAACGGGTGGTGCGCACCCATCCCGGCTCGCACCGCAAGACGCTCTATCTCGCCGCGCACGCCTCGCACATTCTCGGCCTGCCGGTGGCCGACGGGCGCCTGATCATCCTCGACCTGATCGAGCACGCCACGCAGCCGCGCTTCGTGCATGCCCATCGCTGGGCGAAGGGCGATCTCGTGATCTGGGACAATCGCTGCACCATGCATCGAGCGCGGCCGTTCGACACGACCAAGGTGCGCGACCTGCGCCGCGTCACGACACGCGACGTCGCCTCGACACTCGAACAGGCGGCCTAGGGTCTTTCCGAGTAACGATCGGTTCGCCAATACCAACCTCATGCTGAGGAGCGCTCCGCAGGAGCGCGTCTCGAAGCATGGGCACGAGCACCATGTCTGTTGCCCACCCTTCGAGACGCCGCGCTTCGCGCGTCTCCTCAGGGTGAGGTGGTTTGTTTGCTTCAGACCGCCAAGTTATCGATCAGGCGCGTGCGGCCGAGGCGGGCGGCGGCGATGACGCGGGCCGGACCCGCGACACGCTCGAGCGGCTTGAGGCTCTCGGCATCGACCACGGTGAAATACTCGACGATGTCGAACCCGCCGTCGCGCAGCGCCTGCGACGCCGCCTCCGTCGCTTCGGCGCATGACTTCTTCCCGTCGCGCACCGTGTCGGCGACCTTCACGAGCTGCCGGTACATGCCCAGCGCCTGGGTGCGCTCGTCGGCGCTCATGTAACGGTTGCGCGACGACATCGCGAGACCGTCCTTCTCGCGCACCGTCGGCATGCCCACGATCTCGAACGGCATCGCGAGGTCGCGCACCATGCGCTTGATGACCTGGAGCTGCTGGTAGTCCTTCTCGCCGAAGAAAGCGCGATCGGGCATCGCCATCAGGAGGAGCTTGCTCACCACGGTGGCGACGCCCTGGAAATGGCCGGGCCGCAGCGGGCCGCACAGCCCGTCGGTGATGCCGGCGACCGTCACGGTCGTGAGCTGTTCGCCGGGATACATCTCGTCCTTGCTGGGCGCGTAGGCGATGCGGCAGCCCGCCTCGCGCAGCTTGGCGAAGTCGCCCTCCTCGTCGCGCGGATAGGCGGAGAAATCCTCCTTCGGGCCGAACTGCGTCGGATTGACGAAGATGCTGGTCACCGGCACGTCGCCGCGATCGAGCGCACCCTTCACCAGGCTGACATGGCCCTCGTGCAGCGCGCCCATGGTCGGCACCAGCCCGATCGTGCGGCCCGCTTTCCGGAAGTCGGCCACGGCACGGCGCAGATCCGCCACGGTGCGGACGACGAGAAGGCGCTGGTCGGTCGGTGTGTTCATTTGAGGCCTCTCACGCAGGGACGAGCCCGTCGCATAGACAATGCAAGCGGCAAAAATAGGACGCGCAATCTATCGGAAGGAGACCGAAAGCATCAGGCCTCGTCCCGCTGCGGGACCGGGATGCGAACCGGTGACCGGTTCAGGCAAGATACCTTGGTAGAAACTGGAGCGGGCGAAGGGATTCGAACCCTCGACCCCGACCCTGGCAAGGACCATGACCAGGCTAAGTCATTGATCTTGTTGAGCACGACGTATCACGATCTGCCACTCTGTGCAGGAACATACTCGAACCGAGGTCCGCTTTGGGCGGCAGACCGGACTTGATGCACGCGGAAGGCCATTTCGCAGCATGACCCACAGCATGCATTGGACGATCCCGCGCTACTTCCTCTGCGGATTGAGCATGTAGTCGCGGTCGAACATAAAGAGCCGACCGCATTGTTGAGGTGCCGTCCTCAAGGCCTTGCTGAGACCGTCCGGCCCCTGGATGGCGACCTCGTAGCGGTCGGCATCCTGCATGGAATAGCTCACGAAGCACTGCATCTTGTAGTCGCCGGTGGTATAGCCGGTGACCTCGAATGTCGGCCCGACGATCTCGGGAAGGGCCACGCCGGCACGGCGAAGGTCATCGTAAATTGTATCAACTTTCCCGTCGTCGCGGGACCCGGACGCAGCGAGGACAGCCAGCTGTCTGGCGAGTAGCCCCTGCAGCCCCAAGGATTCGATGTTCGCGCTAACGTAATTGAGCAGGCTTCGCTTGGCTTCGCGCTCGGTCAACTGGCGCACCTCGGAGGCACCCTGATCCAGACTGTACTCTCCCGTCGCCTGATTGCAGATGTTCGTGGCCAGCGTCGTCGGGCTGAACTGTGGACGCTCGATGCCCCTCGCACAGGACATC
>CAIYWM010000645.1 GCA_903929895.1 uncultured Alphaproteobacteria bacterium | reverse complement strand
GTCCCACCTGGGGTCATTCCCATCTTGGTGGGCGGCGCATTCAGGGCATTGACCGACACCGGAAGTCCGTCGCCGAGCGACAGCCGGCCAGAATCGAGAGCCGAGAAGGTGAGGTAGATCGTCATCAGCTTAGTGACCGATGCTGGATGACGAAGTTCGTCGGCGCGATCGGAGGCCAGTTCGCGGCCGCTGGTCGCGTCGACGATCAGGTAGGCATCCTTTGCCGTGACGCCCGGATTAGCCACCCAGGACGACGAGGTATTGCGTGAGGAGGCCTTGGCTCGGGCCTTGGCGGGCGGCGCGGCGCGCTTCACCGACTTCGAATTGGTCTGGGCGTCAACCGGGGATGGCGCGAGCGAGGCACCAAGAAAAAGAATGCTGACAGCCAGCCAGGAAAAGCCGACCGCAATTCGCCTGAGGGGAAAAATCATTGCGAATACGCCACACGCGAAATCTGATTCTTGTGCTCATCCAATAGGTTATGAGCAGTTGCTGTAACTTTACTAAAGTTTGTGGGCAGGTGCAACTTTGGTCATGCCGTTCTGCTGCCCTAGTTGGTTCGGATTATGCTTCTGTTCGCATTGGGAGGCTTGATGAGGGCTTTTTTGCTGGCGTTGGCAGCCTTGGGTGCCCTCACGGCGGCGCCCGCAATGGCGCAGCGGGCGGACCGTAACGTCGACCTCCCGGTCGTGCGCAGCTTCCACTGGTTCGACTTCGTCGCCGCCAACGACATCCGGGCGGCCTGCGCGCCAGGCGGGCGGAGTCGTCTCAGGCTCGTCTACAATGCCCTCTGGGAGGAGCAGGTCCGCGTCTACGACATCTACCTTCAGCCCGACGGTGTGGCCGGCCTGAACATCGGGGTGCTGGAGGGGCAGGGTTATGCCACCTCGGGCATCACCAACATGCTGATCTCGAATCCGAGAGACATATTCGCCCCTTGGAGCATGAAGGGCGGCCAACGCATTCTGACCGTGGACGAAACCCGGGAACTCCTCGGGCTGCTGGAAGAGAGCCGTGCCTTCGGTCCGCCGAAGGACGGAATGCGCCTGCCGGACAACGACTTCTGGTGGACCGTCGCCTCGTGCCGCAACGGCGTCTGGGGATTTCAAGCCTATCACTATCCGACTGACGGCTTCGTGAACGTGAAGTTCTCGGCCAGGCTGTTCTCTTGGGACAAGGTGCCGATCCCGGTCAATCCGCCGCGCAAGCTGGAGCCTGCGGAGCTTCGCCGCGACTGGAATGCTCCAATTGACCGCGCCCGGGCTGACCGGTGGATGCTGGTCGTTGGAAAGGATGGTCTGCGGCCGAGGTAGCGGAACCCGTAACGCTACCTATATAATTCGAGGGTGTGTTGTTTTTGGAGCGTGACGACGACGATGGACTTTCTGCGCAACGCAGGCGAATGGCGGCTCGGCGGAGCGGGCGAGCCGCCCCAACAGCCGCCGGGTGGGCCCCCGCAGCAGCCGCCACGGCGTGACGATGGCGAAGGTGAGGACGACGGCCGTACCGGCGCGCTGACGCTCACGCGCACGCGCACCAAGAAGCCGTCGATGTACAAGGTCCTGATGCTGAACGACGACTACACGCCGATGGAGTTCGTGGTCGACGTTCTGCAGAACATCTTCCAGAAGAATCGAGAAGAAGCGACCGAGGTCATGCTCCACGTTCATCAGAAGGGCGTGGGAGTCTGCGGCGTCTACACCTACGAGATCGCCGAGACCAAGGTGACGCAGACGGTGGATTACGCCCGCAAGAACCAGCACCCTCTCCAGTGCACGTTGGAGAAAGAGTAACGGCGTCCGAGAGTAACTCGTTTTTCCTGTCGAGGTGTTTCGATGTCCATGTTGTCCAAGAACCTCGAAAAGTCCCTGCATCGCGCCTTCGGACTTGCCGGCGAACGCCGCCACGAATACGCGACGCTGGAACATCTCCTGCTGGCGATGACCGAGGATGAGGATGCGGTACCCGTCCTCAAGGCCTGCGGTGTCGACATCGATCGATTGCGCCACGATCTCGAGACCTTCGTCGACAATCGTCTCAAGGGCATCATCACCCAGAACCAGAGCGAGCCACTGCCGACCGCGGGCTTCCAGCGCGTGGTCCAGCGTGCCGCGGTGCACGTGCAGTCGTCGGGCCGCAATGAGGTGACCGGCGCCAACGTGCTGGTGGCGCTCTTCTCCGAGCGCGACAGTCACGCCGTTTCGTTCCTCGAGAACCAGGGCATGACGCGCCTCGACGCGGTCGACTACATCAGCCACGGCAAGGCAAAGGTGCCGGGCCGATCCCGCACGCGCCGCGTCGCCGGCTCGGAGGAGGAGGCCGGCGGCGAAAGCCCCGCCAAGCAGGGCAACGAGGCGTTGGCGGCCTACTGCGTCGATCTCAACCAGAAGGCCAAGGACGGCCGCGTCGATCCGCTGATCGGCCGTGAGCACGAGGTCGAGCGGACCATCCAGGTCCTGTGCCGCCGCACCAAGAACAACCCGCTCTATGTCGGCGAGCCCGGTGTCGGCAAGACGGCGATCGCCGAGGGCCTCGCCCGCAAGATCGTCGATGGCGAGGTGCCGGAGGTCCTGAAGGATTCGATCATCTACTCGCTCGACATGGGCGCGCTGCTGGCCGGCACGCGATATCGCGGCGACTTCGAGGAGCGCCTCAAGGCCGTCCTGGGCGAGCTCAAGAAGAAGCCGAACTCGGTGCTCTTCATCGACGAGATACACACGATCATCGGCGCCGGCGCGACCTCAGGTGGCTCGATGGACGCGTCGAACCTGCTGAAGCCGTCGCTGCAGTCGGGTGACCTGCGTTGCATCGGCTCGACGACCTACAAGGAGTACCGCAACTACTTCGAAAAGGACCGGGCGCTGGTCCGCCGCTTCCAGAAGATCGATGTGCCGGAGCCCACGATCAGTGACGCCGTCGAAATCATGCGCGGCCTCAAGCCGGTGTACGAGAAGCACCATCACGTGAGCTTCACCGACGACGCCATCAAGGCGGCTGTCGAGCTGTCGGCCCGCTACATCCACGACCGCAAGCTGCCGGACAAGGCGATCGACGTGATCGACGAGGTCGGCGCGGCCCAGATGCTGGTGGCGCCCGACAAGCGCAAGACGATGATCGAGGTGTCCGACATCGAGGACATCGTCGCCAAGATCGCCCGCATTCCGCCGAAGGCCGTCTCCAAGGACGACACCGCGCTGCTGCGCACCATCGACCGTGATCTCAAGACCGTCGTGTTCGGACAGGATCACGCGATCGATCAGCTCGCCGCCTCGATCAAGCTCGCCCGCGCGGGTCTTAGGTCGCCGGAGAAGCCGATCGGCAGCTACCTGCTGGCTGGCCCCACCGGCGTCGGCAAGACCGAGGTGACGCGCCAGCTTGCGCGCCTGCTCGGTCTCGAGGTCATCCGTTTCGACATGTCGGAGTACATGGAGCGGCACAGCGTCTCGCGCCTGATCGGTGCACCGCCGGGCTATGTCGGCTTCGACCAGGGCGGCCTCCTCACCGACAAGGTGAACCAGCATCCCCATTGCGTCGTGCTGTTCGACGAGATCGAGAAGGCCCATCCGGACGTCTTCAACGTCCTGCTGCAGGTGATGGATTACGGCAAGCTTACCGACCATAACGGCCGGACGGTGGACTTCCGCAACGTCATCCTCTGCATGACCACCAATGCGGGCGCGGCCGACATCGCCAAGCCCGCGCTGGGTTTCGGTCGCGAGCAGCGGCACGACGAGGACAACGAGGCGATCAACCGCATGTTCGCCCCCGAGTTCCGGAACCGCCTGGACGCGATCATCAAGTTCGCGAGCCTCGGTCCCGAGTCGATGGGCAGGGTCGTCGACAAGTTCGTGGCCGAACTCGAGGTCCAACTGGCCGACCGCAAGGTCTTCATCGAGCTGACCGACGGGGCGCGCCGCTGGTTGGCGGAGAAGGGCTACGACCGGCTGTTCGGGGCCCGTCCGCTCGCCCGTGTGATCCAGGAATACGTGAAGAAGCCGCTGGCCGAGGAGGTGCTGTTCGGCAAGCTGTCCGACGTCGGCACGGTGCGCGTCGACGTCGACGCGCCGGGCGAGACCGCCAAGCTCGTCTTCACCTTCCTGCCGCCTGAGCGCGGCGCGCTGCCGCCGGCCAGCCAGGAACCGGTGCTCGCCGAATAGTGAGCGCCTTCAAGCCTCTCTGGATCGCCTTTCGCGCCGCGGTGCTCGCCACCGCGGTGTTCTGGGTAGTCCTGTTCATCGTCGACAAGATCGGCTGGCAGGCGCCGCTCGGGCTCACCGAGCAGCTCGTCTTCTTCGTTGTATTCTTCTTCGGCGTCCTGATGGCCAAGTAGGCCGTCAGGCCTCGTTTTCTTTCCGGAACGGCGAATACTGCATCAGCCCTTCGATCTCCTGCTGCACGGCGGGTCGCTCGCGCTTGAGGTAATCGTCGACGGCGCGGCGGAAGTTCGGATCCACGATCCAGTGGGCGGAGTAGGTCGGCACCGGCAGGTAGCCCCGCTGAATCTTGTGGTCGCCCTGCGCGCCGGCCTCGACCCGGGCCAGCCCGTGGGCGATCGCATAGTCGATGGCCTGATAGTAGCAGGCCTCGAAATGCAGGAAGGCGTGACTTTCGAGGCAGCCCCAATAGCGTCCGTAGAGCGTGTCGTCGCCCTTGAGGTTGAGCGCTCCGCCGACCGGCCGTCCGTCGGCTTCGGCCAGGACGAGCACGACCTTGTCGGCCATGGTCGAGCCCAGGATGTCGAAGAAGGACCGCGTCAGGTAGGGCGTGCCCCACTTGCGGCCGCCGGTATCCATGTAGAAGGCGAAGAAGGCATCCCAGTGCTCGGGCCGGATGTCGTCCCCGCTCAGCGTGTGGATGACCAGGCCTTCGCGCCGCACGGCGTCGCGCTCCTTCCGGATCGCCTTGCGCTTGCGTGAAGCGAGCGCCGCCAGGAAATCGTCGAAGGTCCGGTAGCCGTCATTGCTCCAGTGATACTGCTGTCCCAACCGCAGCAGCCAGCCGCGTGCGCCGAAGCGCTTCCATTCCTCTTCGGTGCAGAAGGTGGCGTGGACCGAACTGATGTTGTTGTCGTCGGCGACCTTGGCCAGCATGTCGATCAGGGCGTCGCGCACGGCATCGGCCATCGGGCCGGGGCGGGCGAAAAGACGCGGACCGGGGACCGGTGTGAAAGGCACGGCGATCTGGAGTTTGGGATAGTAGCGACCGCCCGCGCGCTCCAGCGCCTGCGCCCAGCCATGGTCGAACACATACTCGCCCTGCGAATGGCTCTTCATGTAGAGCGGCGCGGCACCCTGGAGCGTTCCGTCGTCAGACTCGGCCAGCAGATACTGCGGCTGCCAGCCGGTGCGCCGGCCGACCGATTTCGAGTCCTCCAGCGCCTTCAGGAAGCGGTAGCTGAGGAAGGGATTGCCTGCCGAGCCCGGAGCGAGCGCGCAGGCATCCCACTGGGCGGCGTCGACCGCTGCAAGCGAATCGACGACGCGCAGGCCGACCGTCGGGGCATCATCCGGCATGAGGCCAGCATAGCGCGAATCGTGCCAGCGCGATGGCCAATCGGTGCCCCTGATTCTACTCGGCAGGCTTGTGTTCGCGGGCCACCTCGTCGGCCGAGCGGCTGAACCGGCGTGTCGCCCACAGGCTGAGCCGGTCGATGTAGACCAGCACCACGGGGACGACGACCAGGGTGAGCAGGGTCGAGCTGATCAGGCCGCCGATCACGGCATGTGCCATCGGAGCGCGCTGGGTGGCACCCTCGCCGAGGCCCAGCGCCAGCGGCAACATGCCGAACACCATGGCGAGCGTGGTCATCAGGATGGGCCGCAGCCGGATCGAGCCGGCCTCGAGCAGGGCCTCGTTGACCGGCGTTCCGCGCTCGCGAGCCTGATTGAAGAAGTCGACCAGGAGGATGGCGTTCTTGGTAACCAGGCCCATCAGCATGATGAAGCCGATCGCCGAGAAGATGTTGAGCGTCGTGCCGGCGACCAGGAGGCCGAGGAACACGCCGATCAGCGACATCGGCAGCGACATCATGATGGCGATCGGCTGCAGGAAGCTGCCGAACTGCGACGCCAGGATCAGGTAGATCAGGATGACCGCCATCAGGAGCGCCTGGCCGGCATAGGCCGCACTCTCCGCGATGTCCTTGGTCGAGCCGCCGAACACGAAGCGGTATCCGGGGGGCAGCTTTATCTCGGTCAGGATCTGCTGCAGTTCACTCGAAACCTCGCCGGCCGAGCGGCCGTAGACGTTCGCGGTGATCTGGACCTCGCGGTTGAGGTCGCGGCGGTTGATCTGCGAGGCGCCGACATCGGTCACGACATCGGCGATCTGCGCAATATGGACCATGCGCGGCAGGCCGTTGGCCTCGGTCCCAGCGGTGAACCAGACGCGGTGCAGGTCGGCGATGCCGGTGCGGTCGTCGGTCGGCAGGCGGACCATGACCATGTAGTTCTCCCCGTCGGGCGCCCGCCACAGGCTGGTTTCGTCACCTGCGAACAGAGGGCGCAAGGATTGGGCGACCGCGGCGGTCCCCAGGCCGAGATCCGAAGCCGCGTCGCGGCGCAGGCGGACCGACAGGATCGGCTTGGCGGCTTTGAGGTTGCGGTCGAGATCGACCAGGCCACGGATGCCGGCGGCGCGCTTCATCACGTCCTGGGAGATCGTGTCGAGCACGTTGGTGTCGGGTCCCTGCAGCGAAAGCTGGAGCTGCTTCTGGATGCCGCCGCCCGGTCCGCCCGGAATGTTGATGGAAACCAGTATGCCCGGGATACTGGCCAGCCGCTCGCGGATCGGCTGGGCGAGCTGCTCGGGCGAGCGCTTGCGATCCTTCAGCGGCTTCAGCTTGAGATAGAGACTCGCCTGGTTCTTGCCGTTGGCGTAGCCGGTGTTGACCGTGCCGTAGGTGTAGTCGATCTCGGGAAACTCGCGCAGCGCGGCATCGACCTGCCGCATCTTGGCCTCGGTGTATTCCAGCGAGGAGCCCACCGGCGTCTCGATGCTGACGACCTGCTCGCCGAGGTCGGCCTGGGGGACGAACTCGAAGCCGATGTACTTCGGCAGCGCGAAGCTGCCCACGAAGGTTGCGAGCGCGATCAGCAGGGTGGTCTTGGGCCAGCGCAGCGCCCAGGCGAGCACGACGCGATAGACACCGTTGGCCTTCTCCTGGGTGCTGTTGACGATGCGGGCGAAGCGGCCGTTGCCGTGCGCCTGCGGGTCGTACCAGACCGACGACAGCATCGGGTCGAGCGTGAAGGACACGAACAGGGAGATCAGCACGGCGGCCGAAACCATCACGCCGAACTGGAAGAAGAAGCGGCCGATGATGCCGCCCATGAAGGCGACGGGCAGGAACACCGCCACGATACAGAAGGTGGTTGCGAGCACGGCCAGGCCGATTTCGTTGGTGCCGTCGATCGCGGCCTGGCGGTGGGTCTTGCCGAAGCCGATATGGCGCATGATGTTCTCGCGCACCACGATCGCATCGTCGATCAGGATACCGATCGCCAGGCTGAGCGCCATCAGGGTCAGCACGTTCAACGTGAATCCGAAGGCCGCCATCACCATGAAGGCGCCGAACACCGAGATCGGCAGCGCGAGACCGGTGATGACGGTGCTGCGCCAGGAATGCAGGAACAGGAAGACGATGGCGATGGTCAGCAGACCGCCCTCGACCATGGTCTGCTGGACGTTGTTGACCGAGTTCTGGATACCGCGCGAACTGTCGCGCACGATTTCCAGCTTCACATCGGCGGGCAGGGAGGCCTGCAACTCGGCAACGGTGCGGCGGACCCCGCGGGCCACCTCGATCGTATTGGAGCCCTGTGTCTTTACGACGTCGATGGCGAGCGCCCGTTCGCCGTTCAGGGTGGCGACGTTCTCCAGCTCCTGCTGGCCGTCGACCACGGTGGCGACCTGGCGGAGGTAGACGGGGGCCTGGCCGCGGCGGGCCACGATCAGGTCGGCGAAGTCGCCCGGATCGACGACGCGGCCGGTGACCTCGATCACGCGATCGTCGTTGCCGCGCTGGACGTTGCCGGCGGGAAAGTTCTGATTTTCGTCCTTGATCGCCCGCATGATGTCATTCACGCCGACGCGCAGCGCATGCATGCGGCCTGGATCGAGCTCGATGTTGATCTGGCGCTTCAGCCCGCCGGCGATGGTGGCGCGACCGACGTCGCGGACGGTCTGCAGGCGCTTGATGATGATCTGGTCGGCGAGGGTCGTGAGGTCGCGCACCGAGCGGACATCGGAGCGCACGGCGATCGAGACGATGGGCTGGTCGTCGGGATTGAACCGCTGGATCAGCGGCTCCTTGATCTCCGGCCGGAAGGAGGCCCGGACCATCTGGACCTTCTCGCGGACGTCCTGCATGGCGACGGCGGAGGGAACCGAAAGTTCGAACTCGGCGATGACGATCGACTTGCCTTCGAGGGAGCGCGAGGTGAGCGTCTTGAGGCCCGCGATGGCGTTGACCGATTCCTCGATCTTGCGGCTGATCTCGCTTTCGACCGTCTCCGGCGACGCGCCGGGATAGTCGGTCGTGACCACGACGATGGGAAAGTCGACGTTGGGGAACTGGTCGATGCCGAGCTGGCGGTAGGAGAACAGGCCCATCACCAGCAACGCCACCATCATCATGGTGGCGAAGACCGGATTGTCGACCGCGATCTGGGTGAGCTTCACGGCCGTGTCTCCTAGCGGGTCTCGACGATCTTGACCTTCTGTCCGGCATGCAGGCCGGGCAGGGGGGCCGAGACCACCGTCATGCCCGATTCCAGGCCCTTAACCTCGACCAGCTCGCCACGCGACCAGGTGCGGACGGCGCCCACCGGCTTGCGCACGAGTGTGCCGTCCTCGACGATCAGCACATAGTCTCCCTGGTCGTCCTTGCGCATCGCCGAGGACGGTACGGCCAGGGCATGACCCTTCTCCGCCACGGTGACGGTGCCGGTGCCGAACAGGCCGCCGCGCAGTGCCTCGTGGCGGTCGACGATCTCGACATAGACCGGGATCGAGCGCGAGCCCGGCTGCGTCGTCGGGCTGATGCGGGTGATCTTGCCGCTGAAGACGCGATCGCCGAAGCCTTCGAGGTTGACCTGGGCGGTCTGGCCCACCTTCATGCGGATGACGTCGGCGGCCGGCATCTGTGCGGCGATCTCGACGTGGCTGGTGTCGAGAAGGGCCAGGATCTTGCCGTCGATCGGCAGCGACTCGCCCTGGTTGGCGATGCGCTCGCCCACCACGCCATCGAAGGGCGCCCTGACCTCGGCATCGGCCAGGTTCTTGCGCGCGACATCGAGCTGGGCCTCGGCGACGGCGACCATGGAGGCGCGATTTTCCGCCGTCGAGCGCGCCTGGTCGGCCGCCGATTGCGAGACGATGTTGCGATTGGCCAAGGTCTCCTTGTCCGACCGGTCGCGTGCCGTCCAACGCGCGTCGGCCCGAGCGGCCTCGAGGGCCGACAGCCGCTCGTTCATCTTGGCCTGCAATTCGGTCGTCTCGAAGCGTGCGAGCACCTGGCCCTCGGTGACACGGTCGCCTTCCCGGACCAGCACCTCGGCCAGGCGTCCTGCAACGCGACCCTTCACGATGGTCTGGTCGATCGGCTGCGTGGTGCCGGTGAACCGAACCACATCGACCAGGCCACGCGGCTTGATCGTGTGGACCTCTGCGGGAATCAGTTCGAGGAGGCGGTCGGCAACTTTGGTGGCGGCCGCACCATTGCCGGCCGGGGCCGTCCCCTTGCCGTTCTTCCAGGCAAGGGCACCGCCTCCCAGCACGAGAGCGGCGCTGACGATGGCGATGACGATCTTGGTCGTGGTCTTCATGGCCGTAGCCCTTTGAGAACGAAGTCGAAATAGGCGGTGTAGAAGCGGTCGCCGTCGACCTTGCCGGGATCGAAGGGAGCCAGGGAGCGCTTCCAGACGGAGAACATCGCGAGTGGCTGCAGGATGACGATGGCTGTGGTTTCGAGGTCGGGCAGGGGCCTGAATTCGCCGCTTCTTACGCCGCGGCGCAAGGTGCGGATGAAGAGGTCGCGGCCGCGCACGTCGAAGTGCGTGCAGTAGTATTTGGCGACGTCAGGGAAGTTGCCGGCCTCGGCCAGGATCAGCTTCACGACACCACCGGCCGGCGTCTCCTCGAAGGCACGGAAGCCGTCGACCAGCGCGCGGAGGAGGTCTTCGCTGCTGCCCTCGAAACGGTCGATTACGTCATTCGCCTCCGCGAGCGGGCCTGCGATTGCCTCGGAAATCACCGCCTTGAAAAGCTCTTCCTTGCTCTTGAAGTATAGGTACGGGAGTCCCTTGCTGACCGAGGCCTCCTTGGCGACGTCCTCGAGCTTGGTCGCGGCAAATCCGCGGGTGACGAAGAGTTCGAGGGCGGCGCGGGCAATCTCGGACGCGCGATCCGCCGGGCGCCGCACACGGGCCGGGGTGGCGTTATCGTTATTGACTGACCGGTCAGTATCCATGTTTCGGCATGTAATGCGAAACCAGACCGGGTTCAAGGCAGAAAGAAAAAAGTCCGGCAGACCGAGGTCGCCGGACGCTTTGACTAGTTGTGCCT
>CAIYWM010000644.1 GCA_903929895.1 uncultured Alphaproteobacteria bacterium | reverse complement strand
AGGAATCCGTCGGCAAGTGAGGGGGCAGCGTCTGGCCGAGCGTGTACTGCGTGGAATTGATGGTGAGGTGCCTGTATTCGCCGAACAGGAACAGGTTCCGCGCCACCTCCCGTTTCAGGCGCGCCTTGAATTGCATCGCGAAGGCCGTCGCCGACGCATCCGGGCCTGAGTCGAAGTGATTGATGCCGGGCTCGCCCGGGTTCGTGGAATTGGCCCCCTGGATGGAGATGCGCGCCACGCCCGCGCCCACGCCGAGATAGGGAAAGATCCTGCTGGACCAGGACATCCGGACGGTGAAGACCGCGTTCGCGAGCACCACTCCGACGGTCATGGGGAGGTTGACATCCTGCGTTCCCAGGACGCTGGGGGTGATGGGCATGTCGCCGACCGGCAATTGCTGCCCGATGTAGAGGCCCTCCAGCTCGGCGGCGGGCTACAGGGCCCATTCCGATGGCCCGAAGGTCTGGCGCTTCCCTTCGTAGCCCGCCTGGAGGCCCAGCACGCCGACGGGTTCGCCGCCGATCTTGCCCTACGCATCGACGCCGACCCGCGTGTTCAAGGGGCCGGGAAGGTAGAAGCCCCCTTCCTGCCGCGCGATCATCGCGGAGGCCAAGCCGGCGCCGCCGAACACGCCGATATTGACGCCCTGCTCGCTCCTGATCCCGTTCCAACCCTGCGTCCTGGCGGAATCTTTGGTCGCCAAACGAGACAACCGAAATAAACGAAACAGTCGAAGCGGATGTCGCACCCTCGTCCGCGAATCGTTCTCATTTCCGGGCATGCGCGGCCGGCAGGGCGTTTCGGGCGCCGGGCACGGGGTCGCGCTGGCGTCGCGGGAGGGCGGCGTGTCCGGAATCGATTCAGGCACTTGCCTCATCCTGAGGAGCGCCGTGAAGCGGCGCGTCTCGAAGGACGGATACGAGCACCGCGTCTGTGGCCCATCCTTCGAGACGGCTGCTGCGCAGCCTCCTCAGGATGAGGTTTGTGGTTGGGTGAACCTGAAGCGGAGACTCAAGCGGCGTAAGTCACATCACGTGGGAGCAGATCCCTCGCAAAGGCTCGGGATGACGGCCAAGGGCCGTCACTCCCACTCGATCGTCCCCGGCGGCTTGCTGGTGATGTCGTAGGTCACCCGGTTCACGCCGCGGCATTCGTTGATGATGCGGTTGGCGACGCGGCCCAGGAAGGCGTGGTCGAACGGGTAGTAGTCGGCGGTCATGCCGTCGGTCGAGGTGACGGCGCGCAGGGCGCAGGCCTGGTCGTAGGTGCGGCCGTCGCCCATCACGCCGACGGTGCGGACCGGCAAGAGGACTGCGAAGGCCTGCCAGATCTCGTCGTAGAGGCCGGCCTTGCGGATCTCGTCGAGATAGACGGCGTCGACCTGGCGCAGGAGTACGAGCTTCTCCTTCGTGATGTCGCCGGGGATGCGGATGGCGAGGCCGGGGCCTGGGAACGGATGGCGGTTCACCAGGTCGGCCGGCAGGCCGAGCTCGCGGCCGAGCGCCCTCACCTCGTCCTTGAAGAGCTCGCGCAACGGCTCGACCAGCT
>CAIYWM010000643.1 GCA_903929895.1 uncultured Alphaproteobacteria bacterium | reverse complement strand
GTTCGTGTTCGCCGTGAAGTTCGTCAGCCAGTTGATGCCGCCCTCGGCACCAATGTAGATGCCCGGCTGCGGAGCCTGCGCCTGCGCAGCAACCGGCAGCGCTACGATGGCGGCGGCCGCCAGAAGAGCCTTCTTCATGAGTTCTTCCCCTCGTTCTTGATACTTGCGGACTGAAACTGAATTCAACGTTTGTCGGCGGTCTGACTTAAATCACCAACTTCGCGGAATATACACACCACCACTGGTGCAGTGCAACCAGTGGCTCCCGGCCTTGCCGACTCGCCTTCAACCTGTGACCCGGACGCAACAGTGCAGCTTATCTGGGCCTTGCATCTGCCGCCGGAGAGGATCCCAAGGGCAAGGCGGCCGGACTAGATGTAGTGGTGCCTATGGCCGCGCTTCGGTTCACAGGGGTAGGGATCCGCAAGCCCAGGACACCTCCTCCCGCCTCTCCCCGGCCGAACGGCGTGGGGCCCTTCAAAGGACCTTGGGCATCGGTCTTGTCGGACAACTTTTCCGAGAGGTCGGGATGGGGCAAGGGCACGTCCGGATTGGATGCACCCGACGCGAGCATCCTGCCCACGATCTCGGCCGCGGTCTCTGGAGGCTCGGGCGATTTGATCCCTGGCAGGCTCTTCCCAGTCTGGGCGACCTGTACCGCACCTGCACTCCGCGGCCCCACCGAACCCGCCCCTATGTCCGCCACCAGTCCTAGTGGCGAGCCTCCCGGGATGCGGAGATTTTGGTTTAAGGTCGCAGGGTAAGTGAGATGAGCCGACAACGCGATCAACGCCCCGCCGAGGCCACCGGCGGCGTATCGGAAGATGTGATTTGGCATTTCACGATGCAGACGGACGGAATTGTCCGGCTTTTCACCGCGGCATTTTGGACGGTAAATCGCCATTCACGAAAAGATGGAGGAGTTTTGCCATGGGCCAGTACAGCAAAGTCGAGACCGACGGCCACCTGATGATCGTCACGATCAACCGCCCGGAGGTCTACAACGCCTGCCATCCCATGGCGAACCAGGAGATGGTCGAGGCGTTCGACGAGTTCCAGGCCAATCCGGACCTCTGGGTCGCCATCGTCACCGGCGCCGGCGACAAGGCCTTCTGCGCCGGCAACGACCTCAAGTACCACGCCGAGATCCAGGCCAAGACCGGCAAGCGTCCGGTCCATCCAGCCAAGGGCTTCGGCGGCCTCGCCAACCGGTTCGACCTCGACAAGCCGGTGATCGCCGCGGTGAACGGCATCGCCATGGGCGGCGGCTTCGAGATCGCGCTGGCCTGCGACATCATCATCGCCTCCGACCAGGCCAAGTTCGCCCTGCCCGAGCCGCGCGTGGGTCTCGCGGCCGGCGCCGGCGGCATGCAGCGCTTGAGCCGCATGATCCCGCTCAAGAAGGCGATGGGCATGATGCTGACCGGCCGCCACGTCGGCGCCAAGGAAGGCTACGACCTGGGATTCGTCACCGAAGTGGTCCCGCACGCCGAGCTGATGGCCTCGGCGAAGAAGTGGGCCGCCCAGATCCTCGAATGCTCGCCGATGTCGGTCCGCGCCACCAAGCAGGTCGTGATGCGCTCGCTCGACGTGCCGTCGCTCGAGATCAGCATGCGCAACCAGCACTATCCCGCCTTCATCGCCATGGCGCACAGCGAGGACACGGTCGAGGGCCCGAAGGCCTTCGCCGAAAAGCGCAAGCCCAACTGGAAGGGCCGTTAGTCAGGGAGGCTTCCTGGCTATAGCAGCACTACCCGGTCCCCCGTCCGGCCACCAGGAGCCTTGCCGAAGAGGCAGGTGCCGGCCCGCGGGACCGGCTCAGCGCCCGCGCGCATTGTCGTAGTCCCAGTCGAGTTCGAAGCGGTCGCCGTTGGCCTTGATGTAGGCCGCGTGCGGCGAGCCGAAATGGGCCGGCATCAGCAGCGCCCCCTGCTCCACGCAATCGGCCAGCAGAGTGTGGCGCGAGTGGCGGGCGAGCTCTCGGTCCTCGCAGAAGACGCTGTTCCATCTCCACAGCGGCACCTGCACCGGATTGTGCAGCGCGTCGCCGGCGAAGATCGCGTGCTTGCCGCGCGAGTCGAGGTCGACGCGGATCTGGCCCGGCGTGTGGCCCGGCGCGGGCTTCAGCGTCAGGCAGCCGCACATCGCATGTACGCCCGACACGAACTCGGCCTTCCTCGCCTCGACGATGGGCAGCACCGAGTCGTTGTAGGTGTTGACCTGGTAGACCTCGGTATCGGCCTTCTTCGCGAGCGCCGACCAGTGGTCGTGATCGGTGCGCGACATCACGTACTTCGCGTTGGGGAAGGTCGGCACCCACTTGCCGTTCTCCAGCCGCGTGTTCCAGCCGACGTGATCGACGTGCAGGTGCGTGCACATCACGAAGTCGATCTCCTCCGGCTGCACGCCCGCCTCGCGCAGGCGATCGAGATACTGCGTGTTCAGCATGTTGAAGCGCGGCATCCCCGGCCGCGGCTTGTGGTTGCCGCTGCAGGCGTCGACCAGGATGGTGTGCTTGCCCGTGCGCAGCAGCCAGGAGTGGATGGAGGTCATCAGCCGCCCGCTCTCGGGCTGGAAATAGGTCGGCGCCAGCCAGTGCTGTTCGGCCTTGAAGGACTCGGCGTCGAACTCCGGGAAGAAATCCTTGGCCGGAAAGCCCGGCCCCATCTGCTCCTCGATGCGGGTGACACGGACGTCGCCGATGTGACGGTCTTGCATGTTTCCTACTCCCCTGCTTTCACCGGACTCTGGACGCCGCAACGCGCCGCATCAACCGTTACACCGCCGTATGGACGACGAGTTTCAGTGCAGGGTCGTCGTTGGCCTGGAAGCTCGAATCTTCGAAGGTGCGGCCCCCCTCTTGGGAGGCCGCAGCCGCTTTCGTCCGGCGGCCGAGGCGCGGACGTCATGGGCGCCCCAGACGAAAGAAGTGCCTCGGCCGCGCCGCCCCTCGGGACGAGGGAATGGTTCTGCCCTCCTCAACGTCCCTTGAACTTCGCCTTCCGCTTTTCGAGAAAGGCGCTCAGGCCCTCGAAATGGTCCTCGGTCGCGGCGCAGGCGGCCAGGCCCTCGGCCTCGCGGTGCGAGTGTTCGTCCCAGCTGTTGTCGAACGAGTTGCGGATCAGCTTCTTGGCAACGCCCAGCGCGTAGGTGGGACCGTCGGCCAGCTTGCGCGCCATCTTTTCAGTCTCGGCGACCAGACTGTCCTTCGGCACGACCCAGTTCAGGATGTTGTTGTCCTTTGCCTCCTGCGCCGAGAAGCGCTCGCCCAACAGGGCGATCTCCAGCGCCTTCCGCTCGCCCACGACTCGCGGCAGGAAGTAGGTCGCACCGCCGTCGGCGCTGAGGCCGATATGGCGATAGGCCAGGGTGAAGAACGAATCATCGGACGCGATGGCCAGGTCGCAGTTCAGGATCAGGGACAGACCGAAGCCCGCGGCGGCGCCCTGCACCGAGGCCAGCACCGGCTTGTTCATGCGGCGGATCTGGTAGATCGCCTGGTGCGCCTTCACGACCCGCATCTCGAAGCCCGCGAGATGGGCCTCCTTGTCCTCGGTCAGCGACTTTTGGAAGCCGCGAATGTCGCCGCCCGCCATGAAATGCGTGCCGGCGCCGCGGATCACCACGCAGCGCACCGCCGGATCCTTCTCGAACTTCGCGCTGTGTTCGATCAGCAGATCCCGCATCTCCATCGAGAGCGCGTTCAGCGACTCCGGGCGATTGAGCGTGATCCAGCCAATACCGTCTTTGACTTCGGCGAGAACGTGCGGTGCGGACATGGGGCAATTTCCTCAGGCGTTTATTGGAGAACGCCCAAGGTTAGCCCGTCGCGCGGTACGGTGCGAAAGGAATGATGCCGGCGCCGACCAGGCAAATGAGGGCGGCGGCGATCCCGAGGAACGCCGCCGCCCCGTAGGCAAGGAACGACCTCAGAAAGCGTCGGCCGGCAGGGCCATCAGGGTCGAGGCGCCGGCCTTGATCTGATGGTTGAGCGACACGGTCTGCGGCAGCACGCGGGCCATGAAGAAGCGCGCGGTGACGATCTTGGCCTCGTAGAAACCGTTGTCATTGCCGGCCGCCAGTCCCTTGTGGGCGGCGACGACGATGCGGTTCCACATATAGGCCATCGCCGTCAGCGCCATGAGGCGCAGCAGGTCGGTGGCGGCGCCGCCGGCCTCGTCCGGGTTCTTCATCGCGTTCTGCATCAGGAAGAGCGCCGAGTCCTGGACGCGGCCCATCGCCTTCTCCAGCGGCTCGACGAACTCCTTCATCTTCTCGTCGGCCTTGTGCTGGGCGATGAAGCCGCCGATCTCGCCGAGCAGGCGCTGGGCGGCGCGGCCGCCCTTCATCGGCAGCTTGCGGCCGACCAGGTCGAGCGCCT
>CAIYWM010000642.1 GCA_903929895.1 uncultured Alphaproteobacteria bacterium | reverse complement strand
GCCGCTCCAGCCGTATCGGGTGCGTGATTGCGTGCCCGATGGCTGGGGTGAAGGCGGAAACCAACGCCGCCAATTCTCGATTGCCTGTGGCAGTCCAGGCGCCACCGGCGGCCGGTTGTGCCCGATGCCTGGTGCGGGCTGTTGGCCTGTCGCCGCAGGGGGGCGGGGCGGTGGGGGAACGCGACCGCCTCCGCCACCACGAGCGCCGCCACCTCCGGCTTGCGCGAGAATGATGTTCTGCGGATCGAAGGCTTCGCCTACCTGCGCGCTGCCGTCGTCGTTATGGACAATGCGGGGCTCTGCCCCATCGAACGCGTCCTTCGCCTCAAGCTCTGGCGGCAGCGCTTCGACCGGCTCATCGCCGACCCGGACGATATTTGGATCGTCTTCCACGCGCGGCAGCACGTCGCCGACCAAGCCGCGAATGTCGGCCATCGTCGGCGGTTTGCCCTCGACAGGCTCGAACGCGCCTAAGAGCGTGTCGAGTTGCTGCCGTGCGGTCCGGGCCTCCTCGCCGTCGGGATCGACGTTGGCAGCGCGCAACCCCTCGCCCAGGAACAGGCGGCCGAGACGGTGGCGCTCGAAGGCTGGATCGGATTTGCCTTCAGCAAGAGCCTGCTGGAGTTTGGTCAGGCGATTGTAATCGATGTCGCCGAGCGACAGGCGGTATTGCGCGAGATCGAGGCCGGTGAACTGTTCCGGCTCATGCACGGCCTGATCGTCAAGCCTGTCGTAGAGGTCGTGATCGGTGACGACGCGGCCGCCGTTGGTGGCTGCGGCCTCCAGTCGGTCCGTCTGCTCCGGGCTCAACCCGTCGCGCAGCTCCGCAGGCATCGCCATCAGGGGCGCCGCGGGATTGGCGCCGAGCCAATCGAGCGCGCCCGTGGCCGCACGTCCCCGCGCCGCCTGCCACGCCCGGTCGGCGCGCGCCTGTTCGATCCGTGCCATTCGGGTCACCTGCGCCCGCACCTCGGGCGAGGCGTCCGGCGGTGTCGCCTCGGCGGCACGCACCTGGTAGTCGTCGAGGTCCGGGCGCCGTGTCGGATCGTCCGGCGTGTCGGCCAGGCCGCCGACGATCTCCGTCACGCGACGCTCCTCGCGCGCCCGTTCGATCCTGCGCTCGACCACCGCCCGCCGCTCCGGCTGGATCACGTCGCGTGCGTGGTCGTAGAGCTTCGCCGCGCGCTCGGGATCCTGGCCGATCGCGGCCTCGACCGCGCCGGCATAGAGATCGCTCAGGCCGGTGCGCACCGCCGTATCGGTCCGGCCCGCGTCCCAGCCTTTTCGTTCGCCCTGGTAACGCAGCTCGCCCACCGCGGTGCGGCCCAGCGTGCGCAGATGGGCCGGGTCTTGCCAGGACAGCGACGCATCCTGCCGCAGGTCGGCGAGGCGCTCGGCCACGATGCGGTCGTCCAGCACCGACGTCGCCTGTTCCGCGATCCGGCCGAGGTCGCCGCCGGCGCGGTCGAGACGCCGGTCGATCACCGGTTCGAGCAGGGCCTTCTGGCGGGGCCCGATCGCCTGCGCCAGATAGCGGTCCTTCAGCGCGTACAGAAGCTGGAGGGTCTCGGCGATCCCGGCCAGCGCCTCCTCGGGGGCCT
>CAIYWM010000641.1 GCA_903929895.1 uncultured Alphaproteobacteria bacterium | reverse complement strand
GGTAGCCGCATTCCTGTGCGGATTCGAGCATGCGTGTAAGGGCGCGACCCGACAGGACGGGGTGGCGGCCGGCCGCAACCGCCGCCAGCGCGATGCTCTCGACCCGCGCGAGGTTGGAGGCGAAGCAGGTGACGGCCACCCTGCCCCCGTGGCCCTTCACGAGCTTCTCGAGATTCCTGCGGACCTTGGATTCAGAACCCGCCTCGCCCTCGACGAAGACGTTGGTGCTGTCGCAGACCATGGCGAGCGCACCCTCGTCGCCGATGCGCTTCAGCATGGCCTCGTCGGTGAGGTCGCCCAGCAGCGGCTCCGGGTCGATCTTCCAGTCGCCGGTGTGGAAGACCGTGCCGAACTTCGTGCGGATCGCCATCGCATTCGGCTCGAGGATCGAATGCGTCATGGTGATCATCTCGAGCTCGAACGGCCCGAGGTTGAACTTGCCTCCCAGCGGGATCTCGGTGACCGGGACCTGGTCCCACAGGCCAGCGTCGATCAGCTTGCGCTTCAGGACCGAGGCGGCAAAGGGCGTCGCATAGACCGGTACCTTGAGGCGCGGCCACAGGTCCGCGACGGCGCCAAGATGGTCTTCATGGGCATGTGTCAGGACGATGCCGACGAGGTCGTCGCGGCGCTCCACGATGAAGGCCGGATCCGGCATCACCACCTCGACGCCGGCCATCGTGCTGTCGGCGAATCCGATGCCGAGATCGACCATCAGCCATTTGCCGGCCGTGCCGTAGAGGTTGAGGTTCATGCCGATCTCGCCGGCCCCACCAAGGGCCAGGAAGAGCAGCTCGTCGTTCGAGGGCACTGTCATCCGCGGTTGCGCCGCCATATCTCCAGCAGGCCGAGCGACATCAGGTCGGGTTCGATGAAGTCGAACAATCCGATCTCGTCCTTGAACACGCTGGCGAGTCCGCCGGTGGCGATCACCTTCATGGGCTCGCCATACTCCTCGCGGATGCGCCGGATCAGGCTCTCGATCAACCCGACATAGCCCCAGAAGATACCGGACTGCATGTTGGCCACGGTGTTCTTGCCGATCACGTGGGCCGGCTTCTCGACCCGGATACGCGGCAGGCGCGCCGTCATCAGGTAGAAGGCCTCGATCGTCAGCTCGACGCCCGGCGCGAACACGCCACCGATGAAATTGCCCTCCTTGTCGGCGAGGTCGAAGGTCGTGGCGCTGCCGAAGTCGATCGTGATCAACGGCCCGCCATACTTGGTATGGCCGGCGATGACGCCGACGAGGCGGTCGGCGCCCGCCTCCGCCGGCCGGTCGATCAGGACCTTGATGCCCAGATTGCAGTCGGGCTCGCCGACGATCAGCAGCTTGGTATGGAAGTAGGTCTCGCAGAGGCGCCGCAGGTGGGTGTTCACGGCCGGCACGACGCTGGCCAGGATCGCGCCCTTGATCGACCTGGGATCGAAGCCCTGCAGGTGCATGAGCTGGGTCACCCAGGCGGCATACTCGTCGGCCGTGCGCTTGGATTCGGTACGCAGACGCCACGCGGCGACGATCCTGTCATGATCGAAGACGACGAACTTCGAGTTGGTGTTGCCAACGTCGATGGCCAGCAGCATTCCCAACCTCTCCTCAGGCCGCCCGGCCCAGCAATTCACCCGACACGATCTTGCGCGGGCCCTCCGCCGTATCCAGCAGGAGAGCCCCCTCGCGGTCCAGCCCGGCGAAGCGGCCACTCACCAGCCCCTCGCCCAGCCGGACGTCGACCTCGGCGCCCAGCGGCCCCGCTTTCGCCAGCCATTCGCGCCGCACCGTCTCGAACCCGTCGTGGCGCCATTGCGCCAACCGGACCGCCAGCGCGCGCGTGAGCCCCTCCAGGGCCGCCTCGACCGTCCCGCCCAGCGCCGCGCCGGGATACCGCATCTCCGGCAGCTGCGGCGCAAAGGCGACGTTCACGCCGATGCCGGCCACCACGTGCTCCACAAGCCCATCCTGGCCGATCGCGCTCTCCAGCAGGATCCCCGCGACCTTGCCGCCATCCACCAGCACGTCGTTCGGCCATTTCAGGCGCACGCTGCGATCCGCCGGCACGAGGTCGCCGACCGCGAGCGCGGCGACGAAGCCCAGCTCGGCGGCGCGCTGCGCCATGCAGGCCGGCCGAAGGATGGTGGAGCTGTAGAGATTGCCGACCGGCGAGGCCCAGTTGCGGCCCCGGCGACCGCGGCCGCCCGACTGCTCGCGCGCCCAGACGATCGTGCCTTCGGGTGCGCCGGCATCGGCGAGACGGGTAGCCTCGTCGTTGGTGCTGCCGACGCTTTCGAGCGCGACCAGCGTCCACCCGTCCGGGAGGACGGGCATCGAGGTCACCGGAACAGGCCCTTGGCGGCCGCTTCGGCGATCAGGCTCAGGGGCTGGGGCACCAGGGAGAAGACGGCGATCAGAAAGGCCGTCGCCATGGCAACCACGCGATTGACCCCGAAGGCCGGCCGGTCGATCGCCTCGGCCGGCTCGTCAAAGTACATCACCTTCACGATGCGCAGGTAATAGTACGAGGCCACCACGGACGCGAGCACGCCCAGCACCGCCGGCACGAACAGCTTGGCGTCGACCGCGGCCATGAAGATGTAGAGCTTGCCCCAGAAGCCCGCGAGCGGCGGAATGCCGGCCAGAGAGAACATAAAGATCAGCATGCCGAGCGCCATCATCGGCTGGCTGCGGGCGAGGCCCGCGAGGTCGGAGACCTGTTCGACCATGATGTTGCGGCGCTTCATCAACAGGATGGTCGCGAAGACACCCAAGGTCATGACCAGGTAGATGGCCAGGTAGAAGACCACCGCCTGGATGCCCTTCTCGGTGCCGCTCGCGACACCCAGCAGGATGTAGCCGACATTGCCGATCGACGAATAGGCCATGAGGCGCTTGATGTTCTGCTGGCGGAGCGCGGCGAAGGCACCCAGCGCCATCGAGAGCACCGAAGCCACGACGATGATCTGCTGCCACTGCGCGAACAGCGGCTTGAACGGACCCATCAGGACCGACACCAGCAGCGACAGGGCCGCGATCTTGGGGGCGACCGCGAACAGCGCCGTAACCGGCGTCGGAGCGCCCTCGTAGACGTCCGGCGTCCACATGTGGAACGGCACGGCCGAGACCTTGAAGGCCAGTCCGGCGACCACGAACACCAGGCCGATGATCACGCCGATTTCGGTCGCGCGGCCGTCGGCCAGCGCACCGGAGATCTGGACGAAGGCCGTACCGCCGCAGAAGCCGTAGATCAGCGACGAGCCGAACAGCAGCATGCCCGAGGCGACCGAGCCCAGGACGAAGTACTTCACACCGGCCTCGGTCGAACGGACGCTGTCGCGCTGGAACGAGGCGATGACGTAGAGCGCCAGCGACTGGAGTTCGAGCCCGACATAGAGCGCCATCAGGTCGTTGGCCGAGATCATCAGCATCATGCCGAGCGTCGCCAGGGCAACCAGGATCGGATACTCGAACCGCCAGGCCTTGGCCTGCTCGAAATAGGCGCGCGACATCAGGATGGCGATGGCGGAGCCCACCAGCACCATGACCTTCATGGTCGCGGTCAGGCGGTCGACGATGATCAGCGAGGAAAAGGCCGTCCCTTCGCGGTACGGCAGGAACAGCAGCGCCGCCGTCACGAGCAGCGCGGCCGATGTCGCCACCGACACGAACGGCGTGGCGATTTCGCCCCGGACGACGCCGTAGATCAGCAGCAGAGCGGTGGCCGCCGCTAGGAAGATTTCCGGGCGGGCCAGGGTCCAGTTTTCGAGACCGACAATCATGTTCATCACTCCCGGCCGCTCACGGCGCCAGCGCCGCGGTACGGGCGAGCTTCAAAGCCGCCTGATAGTCGCCGACCAGCTTGTCCACGGCCGGCGCCATCGGATCGAGGAAGGAATTGGGATACACGCCCATCCAGATCGTGAGCAGGATCAGCGGCACGAAGATCGCGATCTCGCGCTTGTTCATGTCGAGGATGCCC
>CAIYWM010000640.1 GCA_903929895.1 uncultured Alphaproteobacteria bacterium | reverse complement strand
GCTGGTGCTGATCTTCGCCGGCGTCAAGACGGTGACGCAGGGCACGAACTGGACGGTCGAGCGGTTCGGCCGCTACACGCGCACGCTCGTCCCCGGCCTGCATTTCATCGTGCCCTTCATCGACACGATCGGCCGCAAGATGAACATGCAGGAGAATGTCTTCGACATTCCGGCGCAGAAGGTGATCACCAAGGACAATGCCACCGTGCAGGTCGATGCCGTGGCCTTCTATCAGGTGGTGGACGCCGCCCGCGCCGCCTACGAGGTCCAGAACCTCCATCAGGCCATCACCAACCTGGTGCTGACCAACATCCGCTCGGTCATGGGCAACATGGCGCTCGATGAGGCTCTGTCGAAGCGCAACGACATCAACAACACGCTGCTCGCGGTCATCGACCAGGCAACCGGCCCCTGGGGCGTCAAGGTGCTGCGCATCGAGGTCAAGGATATCGCCCCGCCCGAGGATATCGTGGTGGCGATGGGCCGCCAGATGAAGGCTGAGCGCGAGAAGCGGGCGACCATCCTCGAGGCCGAGGGCATTCGCGAATCCAGCATCCAGCGCGCGGAAGGCGAGAAGCAGTCGGCGATCCTCACCGCCGAGGGTCGCCGGGAAGCAGCCTTTCGCGACGCCGAGGCGCGCGAGCGCATGGCGGAGGCGGAGGCCAAGGCGACCTCGGTCGTGGCCGAGGCGATCGCCGGCAACGGCGTGCAGGCGACCAACTACTTCCTCGGCACCAAATATGTCGAGGCGCTGTCGAAGATGGGCTCCAGCCCCAATGCCAAGGTGTTCTTCCTGCCCGTCGAGGCGGCCGGCGTGATGGCCTCCATCGCCGGCATCGGCGAGCTCGCCAAGGAAGCGCAGGCACGGGGCGTCGACGCCACGCGGCCGCGCGGTTCCGTTCCCACTGCGGGCTGATCCGCGATGTTCAAGGTGGTCTTCTGGTACTGGTGGGCGATCGCTGCCGTGCTGCTCGTCTTCGAGATGATGCTGCCCGGCGTCGTCTTCCTTTTCCTCGCCATCGGGGCGGCGGCGGCGGGCCTCTTCCTGCTGGTCGTGTCCGATCTGTCGATCGAACTGCAGCTCCTGACCTTTGCGGTGATCTCGGTCGCGGCGGCTGTCGGGCTGCGCCGGACCCTGCGCCGGCTGCAGCATGCCGACAATCCGGCGACCTCCACGCGCAATGCCCGCGGCGACGCCCTGATCGGCAGGATCCTCGTGCTCGACGAGCCCATCCTGAACGGGCGCGGTCGCGTCATTCTCGGCGACGGAAGCTGGAGCGTCACCGGTCCCGACATGGTCAAGGGCGCCAAGGTGCGCGTGAAGTCGGTGAGCGGCACCGAACTCGCCGTGGAGCCGGCGCCCTGATGGGGAGTGTCGCGATCGCCCACGCGTTCCCGGCACCGTCTTCTCCGCAGCGTGTCCCGCGCACCCAGCCGGCCTAGATCGCGATACCGGATCACCGATGAGCCGATCTGGGTGAAGCCGATGGCGGCGCCGGCCAGGAAGACGCAGCAGCGCACCCGGCGGCAAGGTTAGATGATCGCTTCGCCGTCCTTCAGGAAGGCTTCGAGAGCGCGCTCGTGCGGCTCGAGGTCGAGACCCTGTGCGGCGACCCAATCGTCGTTGTAGTAGGTATTCCCGTACCGCTCACCGCTGTCGCAGATCAGCGAGACCAGGGAGCCCGTACGGCCCTCCGCCTTCATGCGCGACGTGAGGATGCAGAGCGCCACGAAGTTGGTGCCGGTCGAGCCGCCCACCTTGCGGCCGAGCAGGCGCGAGAGAACCCGCATGCCGGCCAGCGACTGGGCATCGGGCACCCGCATCATGCGATCGATCATGTTGGGCAGGAACGAGGGCTCGACCCTCGGCCGGCCGATCCCTTCGATGCGCGAGCCGCGCTCGCAGGTGGCCTCCAGGTTGCCCTTGGCGAAGGCCTCGAAGAAGGCGGAGAACTCCGGATCGGCGACGCAGAGACGGGTGGCGTAACGCATGTAGCGGATGTACCGGCCGAGCGTTGCGGTGGTGCCGCCGGTGCCGGCGCTCATGACGATCCAGGTCGGCACCGGATGGGGTTCGCGGCTCATCTGCTCGAAGATCGATTCGGCGATGTTGTTGTTGCCGCGCCAGTCGGTGGCCCGTTCGGCATAGGTGAACTGGTCGACGTAGACGCCGCGCAACTCGGCCGCCAGCGCCTCGGCGGCTGCGTAGATGCCGCGTCCGTCCGCGACCAGGTGGCACTTGCCGTGCTGCCGTTCGATCTCCGCGATCTTTTCCGCCGAGGTCGATGCCGACATCACGGCATGGAAGGGGAGGCCCAGCAGGCGGGCGAAGTAGGCCTCCGAGATCGCCGTCGAGCCCGACGAGGCCTCGACGATCGGCGTGTCCTGCCGGATCCGGCCGTTGCAGATCCCGTACAGGAACAGCGAGCGCGCCAGCCGGTGCTTGAGGCTGCCCGTGGGATGGGTCGACTCGTCCTTGAGGTAGACGTCGATCCCTTCCAGCACCGGCAGGTCGAGCCGCAGCAGGTGAGTATCGGCCGAGCGGCGCTGGTCGTTGCGGATCAGGTCCAGCGCCCGGCGGGACCATTCGGCATCGTTGTGACGGGCGACCGCCTCGTCGAGAAGCTGCATGTGCGTCATGGTCCGCTCGCCCGCACCCGGTTCCCGGCGTCAGCCGCCGATGATCTTCTTCTCGATCATGCAGTGGATGCCCTTGTTGCCGTCGACCGTCTGGGTGACGTGCAGGTCGGCCTGCAGGCTGCAGAGCATGTAGGCATCCTCGGGCTTGAGGCCGGTCTTGGCGGTGATCAGCCGGATCATGTCGCGCAGCGCTTCCTTGGCGGCGTCGTCGAGATCCTGGTCGAAGCCGTGAGTGATCCAGTGCGTCGCCGTCTCGGCGCGAGGGTTGTTGAGCTTCATGCCCTTATGCAGCGTGAACTTGAAGGTGCCGCTCAGGCTGGTCTCGAGCGCCGTCAGGTTGACCTCGCCGTCGCCCTGAACGCCATGGCCGTCGCCGGTCGAGAACAGGCCGCCATCGGCGAAGACGGGGAAGTAGACCGTGGTGCCGACCCGGAAATGCTTGTTGTCGATGTTGCCGCCGAAGGCGCGCGGCTCGACCGAGCTGCACTGGCCCCATTCCGGCGGCGGGGCGACGCCCATGATGCCGAAGAAGGGCTTGAGCTCGATCTCGGTCCCCCACGGCATGGTGCAGACGCCGCGGTTGGAATCGATCGGGATGTGGGTCAGGCGGAAGAAGGGGAAGTCCTCGGGCAGGGTGCCCATCAGCGGCCGCTGCACGTTCCAGCCCCAGTTGGTGCGGAACTTGATGTCGAGCACCTCGACCGCCAGCACGTCGCCGCGCTCGGCGCCCTCGACATGGACGGGCCCGGTCAGGATGTGGCGGCCGATATGCGGCTTCAGCTTGGAGAGGATCTCGCGGTGCTCGGGCAGCACGTTGTAGGGCTCGCCCGGCAGGATCTCGGCCGCGCCCGACACGCAATGGATCGTGGCCGTGTCGCCCGACTTGATGCGGAGCTGGGGCGGGAGCTGGCTGTCGAAATAGCCCCAGTGACAGGTCTCGGGCGAAGAATGCAGCTCGTGGTTGGCCATTTCGATCCTCAACTGTAGTGTCCTGCGCCCGAAGCACATACCGTGCCCGGGGAATCATCTCAAATCGGGCCAGAATCTTCTGTGAACTACCGCCACGGCTATCACGCCGGCAATTTTGCCGACCTGCTGAAGCACACAGCGCTCTGCGAACTCCTGCGCCTGCTGACGGCCAAGGACAAGAAGCTGTTCGTGCTCGACACGCATGCCGGCGCCGGAGGCTACGACCTCGCCGGCTCCCAGGCGCGGCGCACGGGCGAGGCGGAGGCGGGCATCGGGCGCCTGATGGCCGAGAGCCGGACCGGGATGCCGCCCGCCGTTGCGCGCTATCTCGCGGCGGTCCAGGCCTACGATCGCAAGTTCGGGCCGCCGGGCGGTGCGCTCCATCGTTATCCCGGCTCGCCGCGACTGGTCCGCGCGGCCCTGCGACCGGGCGACCGCTTCATCGCCTGCGAGAAGCATCCCGAGGAAGCGTTGCTGCTGAAGCGCGAGTTCGCCGGCGACATGGCCGTCGAGGTGCGGCAGGCCGACGGCTATCACGCGGTCAAGGCGACACTGCCGCCGGTCGAGCGCCGCGCCCTGGTGCTGATCGATCCGCCCTTCGAGGCGACCGACGAATTCGAGGTCCTGACGCGCGCGGTTCGCCACGGGCTCCGCCGTTTCGCCACCGGCTGCTACGCGGTCTGGTATCCGATCAAGGACGAGGCGGCCGTCGAATCCTTCTTCGCGTCGCTGGCGGAGGAGAAGTACCTGCGTATGGAACTCGACCTGGGCCCGCGGACGCCCGACGGAAAGCTCGCGGCCTGCGGGCTGGTCGTGATCAATCCGCCCTGGAAATTCGAGGAGGCGATGCGTGAGGCGCTGCCCTGGATCGCCGCCCGTCTTGGAGACGGCGCTAGGTCGAGCCTGGTCGCGTCGCCGGCCAGCACCCCGGCTCAGGCATGAACCCGTGATGGTGCCGGGCTATTTCTTGCCGGTGCCGCTTTTCTCCGGCCGCCATCCCCAGGTTTCGTAGGCGGCTTCGAGGATCCTCGGATCGAGCTCTTGGGCCTCGATCCTGACGCCTTCGCCCAGCCGGTCCGCGATAATCTGCAGGCCTTTCAGGCGGGCATGCATCTTCTCGTCGCTGGCAACGACATGCCAGGGGGCATGTTCGGTATCGGTGCGCTCGAGCACGTCGTCGTAGGCGTCTAGATACTGCCGGCGCTTGGCGATGTTGCGAAAATCCTCGAGGCCGATCTTGTAGTGCTTGCCGGGCTTGCTGAGGCGCTCGATCATCCGCCGCTTCTGTTCCTCGGCGCTGACATGCACGAGCAGCTTCACGATCCGCACGCCATCGTCGGCAAGCTGACGCTCGAACTCGTTGATTTCGCGGTAGGCGCGCTCCCAGGCGGACTTCTCACAGAAGCCCTCGATGCGCTCCACCAGGACGCGGCCGTACCACGTCCGGTCGAAAATCGCCCAATTGCCGGGGGCGGGCAGCCGGTTCCAGAAACGCCAAAGATAGTGCCGGCCCTGCTCTTCGGGTGTCGGCGCACCGATGCGCCAGACCTGCACCGACTTCGGCTCCAGTCCCGCCACCAGCCGCTCGATCATGCCGCCCTTGCCGGCGGCGTCCCAACCGTCGAGGCAGATCAGCGCCCGTCCGCCCGTCCGCAGATCGTTGACCTGGAGGTCGAGCAGCCGCTCCTGCAACTTCTTGATCTGGCGTTCGTAACTCTGCTTGTCGATCGGACCGTCGATCATCTCGATCTTGTCCAGCCGTGGCCACTTGCCCATCCGGTCCTCCCGGCTGGATCGTGACAGCGGCAGGGCGCCGAGGCAATGCACGGAGATTGACAGCACCAACCGGCACGTCGACTAATCTTCGCCGATGGCCGAAGCGGAACCCACAATTCGTTACACGGAGCGCGCGGGCAAGCCCGTCGTGGAAGTCGGCGGGACGTGGACGGTGTTCAGCATCCGCGGAATCCGCAAGAAGGCCGAGAGCGCTCTCGCGGCTGCCGGTACCCGTTTGAAGGATCGTCGCGCCGTCGATGCGACGGGGCTCGATCGTGTCGACACGGCAGGGGTGCTCGAGATCCTCGAAATCGCCGGGTGCGGACCCGATGCCGAGGTGGAAACCCGGAACGAGGCGCAGGCGGCCCTCTTCAAGGTGGTCCGCGAGAACATGTGCCAGGCCCAGCCGGACCGTAAGGTCAACTGGCTGGCGCACTGGCTGGAGGAGGTCGGCCACGGAACGATCGACTTCTACAAGCAGGTTCTGAATCTCTGCGCCTTCTTCGGCGAGATCCTCGTCGTGTTCGTCGAAGCCATCCTGCAGCCCAAGCGGTTTCGGCCGAACGCCGTTATCCGGCAGATGTACGAGGTCTGGATCCGCGCCCTCGTGATCGTCGGCGTCCTCTGCTTTCTGATCGGCGTGGTCATCGCCTACCAGGGCGTCCAGCAGCTGCGCCAGTTCGGCGCGGAGATTTTCACCGTCGAGGCGGTCGGTATCGGCATGTTCCGCGAGCTGGGGCCGCTCCTGACCGCGATCATCGTCGCGGGCCGCTCGGGGAGCGCCTTCACGGCCCAGATCGGCACGATGCAGGTCAACCAGGAGGTCGATGCGATGCGCACGATCGGCCTCAATCCGATCGAATGGCTGGTCCTGCCACGTATCACAGCGCTGCTGATCTCGATGCCGCTGCTCGCCTTCTGGGGCGACATGGCGGGCCTGCTGGGCGGCGCGGTCGCCTGCACCATCTATCTCGACTTCACCTTCGTGCAGTTCTTCGACCGGCTGCGCGACATGGTCGGCCCATGGCACTTCTATACGGGCATGATCAAGGCGCCGGTCTTCGGCATCGTGATCGCCACGATCGGTTGCTTCGAGGGGCTCCAGGTTCGCGGCAGCGCCGAGAGCGTCGGGCAGCTCACGACCAAGGCCGTGGTCGAATCGATCTTCTGCGTGATCGTGCTGGACGCGATTTTCTCGGTCATCTTCCTGCTTGCCGGCGTCTGATGGCTGAAGGCGCCAAGCTGGAAGGGGGGCAGATCGTCGACCACCGCGACGGCCGGGAGGTCGTCCTGCGCCTGCGCGGAATCCGCACGCAGTTCGGCGACAAGGTGATCCACGATCATCTGGATTTCGACGTATTTCGCGGCGAGATTGTCGGTCTAGTCGGCGGTTCCGGGACCGGCAAGTCCGTCCTTCTGCGGACCATCATCGGCCTGAACCAGGCGCGCGAGGGCACGATCGAAATGCTGGGCGTCGATACCAGCACGCTGCAAGGCAAAGCCCAGCGCCAGATGCTGGCCCATACCGGCGTCCAGTTCCAGGACGGCGCCCTGTTCTCGTCGCTCAACGTCACGGAGAACATCATCGTCCCGATCCGAGAGCATGCCGGGCTCGAGGAAGAGACGATGCGCGAGATCGCGGCTCTCAAGGTGTCTCTGGTCGGCCTTCCCGCCGATACCGGCGAAAAGAAACCCTCTGAACTTTCCGGCGGCATGCGCAAACGTGCCAGTCTCGCCCGGGCGCTCGCGCTCGATCCGGAACTCCTGTTCCTGGACGAGCCCACCGCAGGTCTCGATCCGATCGGTGCTTCCCATTACGACGAGCTGGTGAAGGGCCTCAGCCGCAACCTCGGCCTCACGGTTTTGATGGTTACGCACGACCTCGATAGCCTCAACGCAATTTGCGACCGGATTGCAGTCCTCCTCGACAAGCGCGTCGTGGTGGGTACGATGGCGGAGTTGCTGGAATACGACCATCCTTGGGTTCGGGAATATTTCCATGGGCCGCGAGGGCGCGCAGCGCGGCGGGAGCAGAAGTAGTATCGAATGGAAAGAAAATCGCCCTACGTGCTGATTGGCGCGGCGATGATCCTGTTCGTCGCCGCCGTGGCCGGATTCGTCATCTGGAAGCTGCGCGCGGGTGATCGTACGGCATATGCCTATTACGACATTCTCTTCTCGGGCGACGTGCAGGGACTGACCAAGGATTCGCCCGTCTTCTATCGCGGTTTGCGCGTGGGCCGTGTCGCGGACATCCAGCTCACCTCCCGGGTCGATACGCAGCGCTCGACCGGCCGGGAGCGGCTCACGGAAAAGATCGAGGTCACGGTGGCGGTGGACTGGTCGATCGACATTCGCGACCGCTCCTATGCCGTCTTCGAGAAGCCGTTCATTGCCGGCGCGCCGTTCATCCAGATCGTGGGACGCCTCGACGTCGACCAGGTCAAGCCCAAGAAGAAGCTGGGCGAGAAGCCCTACCCGGAGATTCGCGAGGGCGCCTCGTTCCTGCAGGCGACCTCGACGTCGGCGCAGGAACTGCTGACCAAGGCCAGCACGACGGTTGACCGGCTGAACGACCTGCTGAGCCCCGACAACATCGGCGCCGTCACCGACACGCTGCGCAACCTTCAGACGGCAACCAACGCCTTTGCCAAGTCTGATACCGCCATCCAGACCACCCTGGCCGAGCTGCCGCAGGCGGTGGCCGAATTCCGCAAGACCTTCGCCAAGCTCAACGACCTCTCGGAATCGATCACGCTGATCGCCCAGGAGATCGGCCCGCAGGATGCCGAGACCCGCAAGGCGCTGGCCGGCAAGGATCCGGGCGAGCTGCGCAAGACTCTCAACGAGACCCGGGCGGCCCTGAGCAACATAAATTCTGCCGCCAGCCAGCTGAACAAGCTGGTCACGGACAACAGCCGCCCGATCAAGAATTTCACCGAGACCGGCCTCACCGAATTCTCGCTGGCGCTGCGCGATCTGCGCCAGCTCACCGCCAATCTGAATGTCATCGCCACACGGCTGGAGCGCGATCCGGCGAACTTCGTGTTCAGCGGCAAGCAGGGATATACGCCGAAATGATCCGTTGCCTGGCCGCCTGCGCCGCCGCTGTTGCCCTCCTGTCAGGCTGCTCGTTCGTCAGTGCCGTGGATTCGGTGGGCGAGCCGACCGACCTCTATACCGTCTCGCCAAAGAGCACTTTCGACTCAGACCTGCCGTCCGTCTATTGGCAACTCGCGGTCGAGGCGCCGGTGGCGGCGGCCAACCTCAATACCGGCCGCATCGCCATCGCGATGACGCCGACCTCGACGGACTACTATGCCAAGGTGGCGTGGACGGACCGGGCGCCTCTGATGGTGCAGACCCGCATCGTCGATTCGTTCGAGAACACCCGCAAGATCGTGGCTGTGTCCCGCGAATCGATTGCCCTGCGCGCCAACTACGTGCTGCAGCCCGACCTGCGCAACTTCGAGGCGATGTACTTCTACGGCCAGCCGCCGATCGTGAAGGTCCGCATCATCGCCAAGCTGGTGCGCATGCCCGACCGCCAGATCATCGGCGTCGCCTCCTTCGAGCGCTGCGTCCGGGCCCGCGCCGACAAGGTGCCGAAGGTCGTCGAGGCCTTCGACCAGGCGTTGGGCAGCGTGATCAAGCAACTGGTGTCCTGGACGCTCCGGACGCCCCCGCCGCAGGTCCCGAGCGATTCGGCGCCCTATGACATTGCGCGCTTTCGCAATCCGGCGAATGCCGTCATCGACAGCGCGAACTGCCCCAGGGGCAATGACGCCTCGATGGTCCCCTATACCGACGAATAGGGAGGAGAAGCGCGCTCAGGCGCGCTTCTCGACCATCGACCAGGCGAGGTCGGCCATCGCGCGGGCGCGGTTGCCGTACTTGGTTGCCGTCTCCGACGAGGCATTGCCGTCGAGCCCGCGCTTGTAGACGCCCTGCACGATGGCGGCGAGGCGGAACAGGGAAAAGGCGAGGTAGAAGTTCCAGTTCGGCACTTCCTTGCGGCCCGTGCGTCGCGCATAGGCGGCGAGATATTCCTGCTCTGTCGGGATGCCGAACGCCTTGAGATCCTGGCCGGCATAGCCGCCCGACGCCCCGAAGCCCTCGCCAAAATGGTACATCATGCAGTTGTAGCCCAGGTCGGCCAGCGGATGGCCGAGCGTCGAGAGTTCCCAGTCGAGCACGGCGATGACGCGCGGCTCGGTCGGATGCACGATCGTGTTGCCGAGGCGATAGTCGCCGTGATTGATCCGTGTCTCGTCGCCCGGCGGGATGTTCTCCGGCAGCCACTTCTTCAGGGCTTCCATCGATTCGATGTCTTCGGTGCGGGCGAGGTCGTACTGGCTCGACCAGCGCGTGACCTGGCGCAGGATGTACTGGCCTTCGCGGCCATAGTCGCCGAGGCCGACGGCGCGATAGTCGACATTGTGCAGGCGTGCCAGCACGTCGTTCATCGAGTCGAAAATCTTGCCGCGGTCTGCCGGCGAGACGTCAGGCATCCTGACGTCGGCGAAGACGCGGCCCGGCAGGAACTGCATGATGTAGAAGGCCGTGCCGATTACCGAATCGTCCTGGCAGAGCGCGTAGGGCTTGGGCACCGGCACGTCGGTATGGTCCGCCAGCGCCTTGATCACGCGATATTCTCGGTCGACCTGGTGGGCAGAGGGCAGCAGCTTGCCGGGCGGCTTCTTGCGCAGCACGTATTCGGTCCCGGCACCATCGGTGACATGGAACGTCGGGTTGCTCTGCCCGCCCTCGAACTGAAGAATGTTGATCGGGCCGCGATAGCCTTCGACGTTGGTCTTCATGTAGTCGGCGAGCCGGGCTTCGTCGAAGGCGTGGGCCGGGCGGACGGGGGTGAGATTGTCGGGCAGGTTGGACATGGGACTCTTCTAGAACCGTGGCTTCGGGAATTCGAGGCGCGTTTGCGATCGGGTCCGCAGGGCGGTCACATGCGGATGGTCAGTTGATGTTGCGTTGCCGGCCTTCCCAGTAGGGCTTGCGCAGTTCCCGCTTCAGGATCTTGCCGGTCGGATTGCGCGGCAGGGCGTCGATGAAGTCGACCGACTTGGGCAGCTTGTAACCGGCGATGCGTTCCCGCGCCCAGCCGATGAGGTCCGTGGGAGACACTTCCACGCCGGGCTTCCGTACCACGACCGCCTTGACGGCCTCGCCCCAGCGCTCGTCGGGGACGCCGATGACCGCCACGTCGGCGACGTCAGGGTGGCCGAACAGCGCGCTTTCGACCTCGGCCGGATAGATGTTCTCGCCGCCCGATACAATCATGTCCTTCACGCGGTCGTAGATGAAAAGGTAGCCCTTTTCGTCGAGGTAGCCCGCGTCGCCGCTGAAGAACCAGTCGCCCTGGATGGCGCGGTTGGTGGCGTCGGGCAGGCGCCAGTAGCCGCGCATGACCTGTGGCGAGCGGATCGCGATCTCGCCGACCGCGCCGGCGGGCAGGTCCGCTCCGGCGTCGTCGACGATGCGCAGTTCGACGCCCACCTGCGCATAGCCGCAGGACAGGAGCTTCCTCGCATCCGATGGATCGTGATCCTCGGGCGGCAGCAGGGTTATGGCGCCCGTCGTTTCGGTGAGGCCGTAGACCTGCTGGAAGCCGCACCCGAAGGTCGCCATCGCCTGTTTCAGCAGGTCCGCCGGGATGGGAGCGGCGCCATAGACGATCAGGCGCAGGCTGGACAGGTCGGTCTCGCGGATCTGCGGCGCCTGAACCAGGAACAGGATCATGGCCGGCACCAGCAGCATGACCTCGATTCGGTCCCGCTCGATGATCTCGAGCACGCGGGCGGGCACGAACTCGCGCAGCACGTGGTTGGTGGCGCCGGCGAAGAGGCCGGCGATTGCCCAACCCGCACCGCCGATATGGAACATGGGAAGGCAGACGATGTTCTGCGTGCCGGGTTTCAGCAGCCAGCTCCGCGTCCACTGCTCGAACATGAAGGCGAAGTTGGCGTTGGTGAGTTCGGCGCCCTTGGGCAGGCCCGTGGTGCCGCTGGTGTAGAACTGCACGGCCGTGTCCTGGGGACGGGCGGGCAGGCGCGGGTCGGTGTCGGGGTGGCGGTCTCGCCACTCGGCGAAGGCCAGCCAGTCGTCGTGGCGTGGGCCCAACGTCACGATCCTGCGCACGGTCGACAGCTGGTCGCGGATCTTCTCGACGACCGGGAAATACTCCTCGCCGACGAACAGGATCTCGGCCTCGGAATCGTTGACGATCTGCAGCACCTCAGGGGGTGCCAGGCGCCAGTTCACCGACACCATCACGGCGCCGGCCTTCGCAACGCCGAACAGCAGTTCGAAAAAGACGTCACTGCTCTTGTCGAGATGGGCGACCCGGACCTGCGGTTTGATACCCTCGGCGATGAGGCCATTGGCGATACGGCTGGAGGCGCGATCGAGGCCGTCGTAAGTCGTGGCCCGGCCTTCATGGACGATCGCCACCGTATCCGGCCGCGCCGCGCCGTGGACTCGCACGATGTCGGCCAAGCCAACCATCTCGATGCTCATAGGACATTTCCCCTGCGTATTGGCCCGTCCTCTCCATGAGCGGGCAGCGGCATCCTTCGGTGGTTTTGGAGTGAATTCAAGAGCTTGATCGCCTAGTGTCGGTGGCGACGTCAGAGGCGATACCAAGAGGCATCATGGGCAAGCGTATTCTGGTCACGGGCGGGGCGGGGTTCCTCGGCTCGCATCTCTGCGAGCGCCTGCTGGAGGCGGGCCACGACGTGCTCTGCGTCGACAACTATTTCACCGGCAGCAAGGCCAACCTCGTGGCCTGTCTCGACAACCGGCGCTTCGAGCTGATGCGGCACGACGTGACCTTCCCGCTCTATGTCGAGGTCGACGAGATCTACAATCTGGCGTGCCCGGCCTCGCCGATCCACTACCAGCACGATCCGGTGCAGACGACCAAGACCAGCGTGCACGGCGCCATCAACATGCTGGGACTGGCCAAGCGGGTGCGGGCGAAGATCTTCCAGGCCTCGACCAGCGAGGTCTATGGCGACCCGACGGTGCATCCGCAGGTCGAGAGCTACCGCGGCAACGTCAATCCGCTGGGTCCGCGGGCCTGCTACGACGAGGGCAAGCGCTGCGCGGAGACGCTGTTCTTCGACTATCACCGCCAGCACAGGCTGCGCATCAAGGTGGCGCGGATCTTCAACACCTACGGCCCGCGCATGCATCCCAACGATGGCCGCGTGGTGTCGAACTTCATCGTGCAGGCGCTGAAGGGCGAGGACATCACCATCTATGGCGACGGCATGCAGACCCGGGCCTTCTGCTACGTGGACGACCTGCTCGACGGCTGGCTGCGCCTGATGGACCACACGCCGGATGACTTCACGGGACCTGTGAACATCGGCAACCCGGTCGAGATGCCGATCCGGCACCTGGCCGAGAAGGTGCTGGACAAGGTCGGCGGCCGCAGCAAGCTGGTGTTCGAGCCGCTGCCGGTCGACGATCCGATGCAGCGCTGCCCGGACATCACCCTCGCGCGCGAGATGCTGAAGTGGGAGCCGAAAGTTGCCCTCGACGACGGCCTCACCAAGACCATCGCCTTCTTCGACGACCTGCTGAAGAGCAACAGGGGCGTGAGCGGCATCGGGCGGTAGCCCCTAAGCAAAAACGCCGCGAAGTTTCCTTCGCGGCGTCCATCCAGGTGCCGGATCCGAAAGAACCTACTGCGCGGCGAGCGCCTGCTTCGGCAGCGCGTTGACGACCGAGGCCTTGCCCGAGGTCATCTCGTCGTAGATCCACTTGTAGGTCTTCTCCATGCCGTCCTCGAGACGGATGGAAGGGGCCCAGTTCATCAGCTTCTTGATCAGCGTGTTGTCGCTGTTGCGGCCGCGCACGCCCTTGGGCGCGTCGAGCTTGTAGCTGCGCTTCAGCTTGATGCCGGCGATCTTCTCGACCATGTCGACCAGCGTGTTGATGCTGACCAGCTCGTCGCTGCCGATGTTCAGCGGCTCGATGATGTCGCTCTCCGCGAGCTTGATCGTGCCCTCGGTGCAGTCGTCGATGTACATGAACGAACGGGTCTGCTCGCCGTCGCCCCAGATCTCGATCTCGTGCTTGCCCGAAAGCTTGGCGGCGATGACCTTGCGGCACATGGCGGCCGGGGCCTTTTCGCGGCCACCGTCATAGGTGCCTTCCGGACCGTAGACGTTGTGGTAGCGCGCCACGCGGGTGGCCATGCCGTAGTCCTCGCGGTAGTGGCGGGCCATGCGCTCGCTGAACAGCTTCTCCCAGCCGTAGCCGTCTTCCGGCAGCGCGGGGTAGGCGTCTTCTTCCTTCAGCGCCGTGACGTTGGCGTCGGTCTGCTTGTCGCCGTTGTAGACGCAGGCCGAGGACGAATAGAAGAAGCGCGGCACGCCGGCTTCCTTGGCGGCGACCAGCATGTGGGTGCTGACCAGCACCGACAGCATGCACTCGGCCTTGTGGGTCTCGATGAAGCCCATGCCCCCCATGTCGGCGGCGAGATTGTAGATCATCGCAGCGTCTTTGGCGGCCTTGCGGCATGGTTCGAGCTGGGCGAGATCGCCCACCTGGTTCTCGACACCCGGGATCTTCTGATACCACTCCTCGAGCGGCTTCACGTCGACGGCACGAATCTTGGTGTGGCCGCGCTGCTGGAGGACCTTCACCAGATGGCCGCCGATAAAGCCACCGGCGCCGGTCACGACGACGAGATCATTCTTGGACATGCACGAAAGCCTTTCGATCGAAGCGAGGGGTTTTATCCGACTTATCAGCGACTTGCGAGGGTTGCGCCGCGCCTCGGGCGAGCACGCGATCGGGGCCCCGGGGGTGGAAGGGCCACGCGAGGGTGTCCGTTTGCTTGGAAGTGACGGCCCCGTCAAGCCGTCGCCGCGCCGCATGGGCTGTGCGAGATCTGAGCAAGGCCGCCGTACCGAAAAATGCAAGCCTCGTGAAAAAGGTGGTCCGCTGCAAAAATTCATCTATACCAGCGACATAGGCGTAGTTTCCTCCCGATGTCCGACCTGCCCGCATGACCTACATTCTCGGCCTCAACGCCTATCACGCCGATGCCGCCGCCTGCCTGGTGAAGGACGGCGAGCTGGTCGCAGCAGTGGAAGAGGAGCGTTTTCGCCGCATCAAGCACTGGGGCGGATTCCCCAGCGAATCGATCCGCTATTGCCTCGCCGAGGCCGGCATATCGCTGGGCGATGTGGATCATGTCGCGGTCAACAGCGACAACAAGGCCAACCGCTGGCGCAAGCTCGCCTATGCACTGACCTCAGGCGTGAGCCTGAACTACGTCATGAGCCGGCTGCGCAATCGCGGCGAGCGGGCCGACATCGCCGGCAATTTGAAGCGGTACCTTCCGGAGCAGGAGTTCCGCGGCACGGCCCATACGGTCGAGCATCATCTCTGCCATCTCGCCTCGGCCTTCCTGGTCTCGCCGTACGACAAGGCCGTGGCGGTCTCGGTCGACGGTTTCGGTGACTTCTCCTCCGCGGCCTGGGGCCTGGGTGAGGGGGGCAGCCTGACGGTCGACGGCCGGGTCTATTTCCCGCATTCGCTGGGCGTCTTCTACGAGGCGATGACGCAGTTCATCGGCTTCCCGCACTATGGCGACGAGTACAAGGTCATGGGCCTCGCGCCCTACGGCCAGCCTTCCTTCGTCGAGCAGATGAAGGAGATCGTCCGCCTGAGGAATGATGGGACCTTCGCCCTCGACCTGCGCTTCTTTCGTCACGCCTCCGGTGAAGGCGCCAACTACCAGGTGAAGGACGGCATCCCGTCGGGTGGCCGCCTGTGGAGCGACGAACTCGTGAAGCTGCTTGGTCCGGCACGCGATCCTGCCGCGCCGCTGGAGGACAAGCACCGCGACATCGCGCGCTCGGCCCAGGTCACTTACGAGAACGCCTTCTTCAACCTGCTGAACGCGCTGCATGCGCGCTACGGCGCCGACGCGGTCGTGCTCGCGGGCGGGTGTGCCTACAATTCGGTGGCCAACGGCAAGGTGCTGGAGCGCACGCCGTTCAGGAAACTCTACGTCCAGTCCGCCGGCGGCGATGCCGGGGGCGCGATCGGTGCGGCCTTCGCGACCTGGCACAGGACCGGCGGCGCGACGGCCCGGCGTCACTTCGTGATGGACCACGCCTATTGGGGGCCTTCGGCGACACCGGACGAGATCGCGGCCGCCGTCGCCCGGCGGCGCGCCGACTTCGACGCGGCGGGCTGCCGCATCGAGCGCATCGCCGACGAGGCGACGCTCTGCCGCCACACGGCGCAGGCGATCTCGGAGGGCAAGGTGATCGGCTGGTTCCAGGGCCGCCTGGAATGGGGGCCGCGGGCGCTGGGCAACCGCTCGATCCTCGGTGATCCGCGCCGCGCGGACATGACGGCCATCCTCCACCTCAAGATCAAGCGACGGGAATCCTTCCGGCCCTTCGCCCCCTCGATCCTGCGCGAGGCGGTGCCGGATT
>CAIYWM010000639.1 GCA_903929895.1 uncultured Alphaproteobacteria bacterium | reverse complement strand
GGTCCTTGTAGATGATCTTCACCTTGCCGTCGGCGCCGGTGACCGACTTCACCGCCTGGTGGGCGCGCTTGCAGTAGGGGCACTGGTAATCGTTGAATTCGACGATGGTGACGTCGCCCGCGGGATTGCCACCCATGGGACTGTCGGCGTCACGGAACAGCTCGGCCTCGTTCTGGCCGATCGCCTTCGCCGCCACGGCATCGCGCTGCGTATCCTGCTTGCGCTCGAGTTCCTGCATGGCCTCGACCAGGACTTCCGGATTGGCCATGAGATAGGCGCGGATGATCTTCCCGAGGTCGGCCGGAACGGCGACGTCCGGAGCGTTGGACGCAGCAGGGGCCGTCGCGACACGGGACAGGCCCGTGCGGGTTGCGACGACGGCGCCGACGACGATCAGGCCTGCCATGATAGCCAGTAGAATTGAACGCATATCGTTTGCTCTCCAGAGTCGGCTACTTGCGGGGCCGGGTATTGATATAGGCCTTCAGATCCTGCGCTCTCTGCCAGGCCGGCGTTCCGGCGGTGAGTTGACGCGAGGCCGTCTCGGCATGGGCCTGGGCTTCGGCTCGCTGACCGCGGAGCGCCGCCATCTCGGCCCGGGCGAGGGAGGTCATACCCTGATCGTTGAGCTGGGAGTAGCCGGACGCCATCAGGCGCCACAGCTCGAAGCTTCCGGACTCCTGCTGCGAAGCCAGATCGAGGTTGCGCACCGCCTCGCGGGTATTGTCGGGACTGTTGACGTCGAGCAGGGCGCGCGCGAGGTCGATCTTCAGGATCGCCGCTGCGGGCGCGAGCTGCACGGCCCGGCGGTATGACGGGATGGATTCGGCGGCCCGGCCGTTCTCGTAGAGCATCTGGGCCCGCACTTCATGGAAGTACGGATCGTTGGGATACTCCTTCAACAATCCGTCGATCGTCAGCAGGGCCGAGCCGAGCGCACCCTTGCGATAGAGCGCGATGGCTCGGGCATAGCGCGCGGGCAGCGACCGGTCGGCCTCGCCGTAGCGCTGGAGGGCCATATCGGGCGCAACGAAGCCATAGAGCTTTGCCACCATGCGCTGGTGCAGCATCAGGAACTGCGGCGAGTCGGGCGTATTGGCATAGGGCGAGTTCGCCGCGGCCTGTTCGAAGGCGGAGATGCGCTCCGGAGTCAGCGGGTGGGTGGTCAGGTAGGGGTCGCGGCGGCTGATCGCGAGCTTCTCCTCGCGCTGCAGGTACCGCAGGAACTCGATCGTGCCCTTGGGCGACTGGCCGGTGCGCTGGAGGTAGGTGATAGCCGCCTGGTCGGCCGCGCTTTCCTGCGTCTGCGTGTACTTCAGGAAAGACATCAGCGACCCCGGCGCCATCGGCCGGCCAGTTCCGCCGCCGTGGCCGCCGCCGGTGCCGCCGGCACCGGCGCCACCCGCAACTCCCCCTGCCATGGCACCACCCGCCAGGATCGTCTCCAGGATCTGAAGAGTGGACAGGCTGCGCAGTTCTTCCTGCATGCGGGCGAGATGGCCGCCGGCGATATGCCCGCTTTCATGGGCCATGACGCCGATCAACTGGTTCGGCCGTTCGGTCCGCATGATCAGGCCGGTGTTGATGAAGATGCGCTGGCCGCCGGCGACGAAGGCGTTGAGCGAGCCATCCTGGACGAGCATGATCTCGACACCATTGGGGTCGAGACCGGCCGCCTTCCAGATCGGGATCGTGAAGGTGCGGATCGTGCTCTCGATCTCGGCGTCGCGGATCAGATTGAGGCGTTGACCTTGCTGAGCCGTCGCGGCACGAAACGGTGCCAACGCGAAGAGCGTCAGACATAAGAGGGTGGTGATGCGTTTGAACAAGGTCGGCACGGGGCTCAGGCAAGCTAGAAATGGGCGGCGACCGCGTCAATTGCGCAACGCAGCCCTGATCGGCATTTTCTTGCTGGCTGGTTGTGGCTTTAGTGAGACGGACCGGCAGCGCGATCGCGCCGATAATGCCGCCAATCCCGCCAATCAGCCACAGAGCGCTAGGGGCTATTCGGTGGTCAGCAAGGGGAGCCGCTTTGGCGCTACCACGGCCGAGGAAGGTCGAGCGGCCGAGGTCGGGCGCGAAATTCTGGAAGCCGGCGGGAACGCCACGGATGCCGCCGTCGCCATGTATTTTGCACTCTCTGTGACGCTGCCGTCCGCGGCATCGCTGGGCGCATCGGGCGCCTGCGTCGTCCACAATGACAAGACGAAGCAGGCCGAAGCCTTCGTGTTTCCGCCCGTCGCGGCGCCCGGTGCAGTAAAGGGAACACCCTTCTCCGTGCCCACGGGTGTGCGCGCGATCACGCTGATGCATGTCCGTCACGGCCAGTTGCGCTGGGAGCAGACGGTTTCGCCGGCCGAGCGGCTGGCGCGTTTCGGCTTCCAGGTGTCGCGTGCGCTGGCGCGCGATCTCCAGGCGGGCGGTGCGCTGCTGGGTGCGGACGCCGAGGCTCGTCGGATCTTCGGCAATGTCTCGGAGGGCTCGCTTCTCACACAGCCTGACCTTGCTACGGTGCTGGCAGGGATTCGTCAGCGCGGCGGGGCGGAGTTCTTCCAGGGCGCGCTGGCGCGCACCTTTTCGGAACAGATCTCGCAGGCCGGTGGCAGCCTGCCTATCGATACATTGCGGACGACGGTGCCGATCGCGTCGGCGCCGATGGCGGTTAGCCACTATCGCAGCCGCGTCTATGTCGCGCCGTCGCCGGCGGCCGGCTCGTCGGTTCTCGCAGGCTGGAACGGGCAGCAGCCAGCCGGCGGCACGGCGGTCGATTCGGGTGGCTTTGCGGGGTTCGCCGTCGTCGACAGCAAGGGTGGGGCGGCTGCCTGTGCGCTCTCGATGGGGCAGCTGTTCGGCGCTCGCGTCGTGGTCCCCGGCAGCGGCATAATGCTCGGCTCGCCCAATCCAGAGGCGGCATCGGTCAGTCCGATGATCATCGCCAATCCGGGCAATGGTGAGTTCACCTTTGCCGGGGCAGGCGGCGGAGGACCGACAGCCGCGCAGGCCGTCGGTTACGTGGCGCGTGAGGTCATCGAGAGCGGGCGCAACCTGGCGACGGTTCTCGCAAATCGCCGGGCACAGGGTGGCTTCGTGAACGCCATCGCCTGCCCATCGGGTTTGCGAGGGAGCCCTGAAGCCTGCCGGACGGGCGCTGATCCCGCCGGTGCCGGCCTCTCGACGATCGCTCGTTAGAGAGAGACATGGCGGGCAAGATTTCACGCCGTTCGGCGGGCGTCGATCCATTCATCGTCATGGACGTCATGGCCGCCGCCGCCGAGAAGGAAGCGGCGGGTGACGTGGTGATCCATCTCGAGGTCGGGCAGCCGAGCACGCCGGCCCCGAAGGGTGCGCTCGCGGCAGCGCATGCGGCCCTCGACGCGGACAGGATCGGCTACGTCGCCGCGCTGGGCATGCCGGCGCTGCGCGAGCGAATTGCCCGGCACTATGGCGAGACCTACGGCGTCGAGGTTTCCCCTGAGCGCGTCATCGTCACGACGGGCTCCTCCGGCGGCTTTCCGCTGGCCTTTCTCGCGAGCTTCGACGCGGGAGACCGGGTGGCGCTGGCGGCGCCCGGCTATCCGGCCTATCGCAACATCCTGGCGGCTCTCAATCTCGAGGCGGTCGACCTGCCGACCTCGGCGGCCGACCGTTTCCAGCCCACGGTCGCGGCCCTGGAGAAAGCCGGTCCACTCGACGGGCTGATCGTGGCGAGCCCCTCCAATCCAACCGGCACCATGGTCACGCGCGGCGAACTGAAGGCGCTGGCCGACTGGTGCAACGCCAACGGCGTGCGGCTGGTCTCGGACGAGATCTATCACGGCATCGTTTACGAGGGCGAAACCCACTCCGCGGTCGAAGTGTCCGACACGGCGATCGTGGTGAACAGCTTCTCCAAGTACTTCTCCATGACTGGATGGCGGGTGGGCTGGCTGGTCGTGCCGCCCGACATGGTTCGGCCGATCGAGCGGCTCGCGCAGAACTTCTTCATCTCGGTGCCGACTCTCAGCCAGCACGCGGCTCTGGCGGCCTTCGAATGCCGCGAGGAACTCGACGGCCACGTGAAGCGCTATCGCACCAACCGCGATCTGCTGATGGCCGGCCTGCCTGCGGCGGGTCTCGACCGGCTGACACCGGCACAGGGCGCATTCTACATCTACGCCGACGTCTCGCACCTCACCAACGACAGCCGCGACTTCTGCAGCCGCATGCTGCGGGAGGCCGGGGTGGCGACGACGCCGGGCGTCGACTTCGACCGCGCGCGGGGGGCCGGCACCCTGCGCATTTCCTTCGCGGGCTCAACTGCGGAGATGGAGGAGGCGGTGCGCCGCCTGAAGCACTGGAGACGGGTGTGAGGGCGCTCGCGGTCGCGGCACTAGTCGCGCTCTCCCCCGTGGTGGCCGTGGCGCAAACCGGGCCGAGTTTCGACTGCGCCAAGGCATCCAACGGGGTGGAGCGGGCAATCTGCAAGGACCCGGTCATGGCGAAAGCCGACCGTGAGTTGTCCGGCCTCTATGCGGCGCTTCTCGCCAAGCTGAGCGGCCCGGCGAAGGAAAGTCTGGAAAAGGGCCAGGTCCGCTGGATCGTGAGCCGGAACCGTGCCTGCGTGTCGAACGACGACCCGGATGTCGTCGAGCGCTGCCTGAAGACGCGGTATGCCGATCGCATCGCCGACCTCAAGGCGTCGGCCGCGGGTCCCTATCCCTTCGTCGAGGACCAGTCGATCGAACGGAGCGGGAAGGTCGGCAAGGTGACCTACACGATCGACCTGCGCTACCCTCGGTTCGCCGGCACGACGGCCGACTTCACGGCGATCAATCGCGCCTATGCCGAGGCGGCGGCGAAGGCTGCGCGCGAAACGACACCGACTGCCGATGCCGGCGTCGACCGCGAGCAGGAGTGGCAGGCCTTTCAGAGTTATTCGCTCTTTCGCCCCGACCCCGATGTCATCACCGTGGCGCTGACCTTCTGGGCGTTCACCGGCGGCGCCCATGGATATGGGAGCACGAACTGCACCCTGGTCGATCTGCGCACCGGCAAGACTGTTTCGCCCGAGGGGGTGTTCGCTCCAGGCTCGCCATGGCTGAAGGAATTGGTCGCGATCGTTGGTGCCGATCTCAAGAAGCAGTTCATCGACAATCCCGGCTTCGAGG
>CAIYWM010000638.1 GCA_903929895.1 uncultured Alphaproteobacteria bacterium | reverse complement strand
GTCGCCCGCCCGCCGGGCATCCATGGCCGCGGCGACGTGTTCGCGCTGAACGTGGTGGGCGATTCGATGTGGCCGTGGCGCAAGCCCAACAGCCTGATCTACGTCGAGCGCGACCGCGCCCCCAGCGTCAACGACCATGTCGTGGTCGAGTTCAGGCCGATCGCCGGCTCCAGCGTGCGCCAGACCGTGGTCAAGCTCCTGGTCGGCATCTCGGCCAAGACCCTGAAACTCGCGCAGTACCGTCCGGCGAAGGAATTCGACGTCGACCGCAAGATGGTGTTTCGCGTCTATCGCGTGCTGGAGTGGGATGAGTTGATGAAGGGGGGAAGGTAGAGGCGTCTCCCAACGCGCCGTGCGCCGATCACGAAATCGGTGTCATCCTGAGCGAAGCGCCGCAGGCGCGCAGTCGAAGGACCTTTCGCTTCGATCGATCACACGCCGCGTAAAGGTCCTTCGACTACGCCGTCCTTCGGACGGCTCCGCTCAGGATGACAAGTCGCGAGGGATTACTATCCTCCGATACTTGACATTTCCGGATTATTATCCGACACTCGCTTCATGCCCGACAGTCTCTCCCGTGATCCGAAGGAGACCGTCGCCGAGCTGATCCGCCGCAACCGCCGCCCCCTCCCCGCACCTGTCATCGACATCGAAAACTTCCGCGCCCGCGCCCTCGCGATCTGCAGCGCCGAGGTCGCGCACCGCAGCCGCGACTTCCACAGGGTCGAACGTGCCCTCGGCCTCGGCTTCGACCGCTGGCTCGAGCCCGACTGCGAACAGTTCGGCCAGTTCCCCCACGAAGCTCACGCCGCCGCCGCCCTCGTCTGGCTCTCCCACCTGCAGACCCACGAAAGCCAGAAGCGCACACCGTGGAGCGGCCTCGCTTTCAAGTACTGGCGCGAGGATGAGCGCACGGCGTGGTTCGCCAAGCGCCGCACCCTGTGGTCGGGCTTCCTCCGCCAAGTCGAGCGCTATCGAGTGACGGGTGAGGGACACTGCGGGCGCCCCAACAACACCTCACCCTGAGGGCGGTCCGCAGGACCGCGTCTCGAAGGGTGGGCAAGAGCACCCCGCTTGTTGCCCATCCTTCGAGACGGCCCTTCGGGCCTCCTCAGGATGAGGAAGGTGGGTCTTCGTTCCTCCACTCACGCGATCCTATCACCGCGGCGCGGGCCGCGGCCGGATCTCCTCCTTGGCAAGCATGCCGAGCGCGAAGGTGCGGCGGGCGACGACGAGGGCTTCACCGGCTGTGCCGACGACGGCGGCGGCGATGCGGTCCTGGGCGGCCTGCATCGCGAACTCGACGACGGTGCTCATGACGGCGGTCGAGGAGGCCGAGAACAGGACGTGCGAGATGATGCGCCAGACGGCGCGCGCGCTGTGGCGCAGGCCGTAGATCTGCATCAGCTCCTTGACCAGCGCGACGCTGATGCCCAGCACGACCAGCGCGTCGAGCGCGGGGTGCGGACTGGCGGCGACGCCGAGGCTGGCGCGCAGCGCGGCGCGCTGGATGCGTTCGTCGGCCCGCCGGTCCATCGGCACGAAGATCTCGCGGTTGAGAAGATCGATCACGTCGGCGTCGGTGTGCTGCGGCTGCAGCGCAGCCGAGACGGCGCCGAGCTTGCCGCGCACCTCCGGGTTGCCGGCGTAGAGCGCGTCGAGGACGCCGACCAGGCGGCCGCCGCTGCCGACGCCGCCCAGCCGCGCCAGATGCTCGGCCAGCTCGCGCGCCCGTTCGGCCGACTTCAGCCGCGCATAGGCGCGGGCCTGGCCGGCCAGCAGCCAGAGCGTCGAGCCGACGAGGGCCACGAGCACGGCGAACTGCGCGAGGTCGAGCAGGCTGCCCTGCTCGATCGCACTGCGCAGCAGCGAGACCGCGCCGTCCACGACGAAGAGCAGCAGCAGCAGGCCGGCAGAGCCCAGCGCCAGCTTGGCTGGCCAGCGGATCGCGGGCGGGCGCGTCGTGACCTCGGGCAGCGCCTCGTCGAGCGACGGCGCATCGGCGGGCGGCAGGTCGCCCGGCCGGAACTCCATGTCGACGAGGCGGCGGGGCTTCTCGGCAGGTGTGGTCATGCTCATGGGGATGCTCACGCGAGGAGGAACTGGAGGACCTTGTCGAGATTGACGTGCGGCAGCGGCCGGTCGCGGAAGACGGCGCCCAGCCGCGGCGGCTCGAAGCGGCGGATGTTGAAGCCCAGCTCGCCCCACTGGTCGGCGGCGGGAATGGTGCCGGGGATCACGCCGGGCTGGAGGTCGAGCACCTCGTCGCGGCCGGCCGGGATGCCGCGCAGGAACGGCGTCGCGAGTCCGTTCACCTTGAGCTTGAGGTCGGTCGTCGCCTTCACCGAGGCCACGGCCATCAGGCCCGACTGGCGCGCCGTCGCCTGCAGGAACGGCTCGCCGATCAGGTCGCGCAGCAGGTTGACCAGGTTGGCGTGCTGGTCGGCGGTGACATGGTCGGCCTTGGTCGCGGCCAGCGCCAGCCGGTCGACGCGGGCGATCGGCAGCAGGCGCAGCAGCGGATGCCGCAGCTCGTCGAAGGCGTCGCTGATGCTGCGGATGGCGAGGCCGAGATCGGCGAAAGCCTCGTGGCCCTGCTGCAGCGCCGACAGGAGATCGACCAGCAGCACCTGCTTGCCGAGGCGGCCGAAGACCTCGCCGTAGAACTGCCGGACCCTCTTCAGATAGTCGGCATGCCGCCGCAGCAGCGCCGCGCCCATCGTGCCGCTGCGGGGCGCACGCACGCCCGAGCGCACGGAAGAGAGCGGGAAGAACAAGGCGGCGGGATCGACCGCCTCATCGGCCAGCGCGAAGCGTCCCGGCTGCACGAAGCACAGGCTGCGCTCCTGCCGGCAGCGCAGGAGATAGTCGCGGTAGAGAGAGCCGATGCGGGCCAGCTCGGCCGGGTTTTCCGGCGCGGCGGGATCGAGCGTGCGCACCGCCACCAGCCACGGCGTCGCGAGGACGAGCCGCCCGGCGCTGTTGGCCAGC
>CAIYWM010000637.1 GCA_903929895.1 uncultured Alphaproteobacteria bacterium | reverse complement strand
CCGGACGCCGGTCGCCGAAGCCTTCATGGCGGCCGCGCAGCAATCAGGCTTTCCGCTGACGCCCGACCTCGGCGGAGAAGTCACGACCGGCGTCGGCTGGAACCAGCTCAGCATCAAGGGCCACCGGCGCGACGACGCCGCGACGGCCTATCTCGACAGTCTGGAGAGCGGTCCCGGTAACATGCAGGTCGATCTGCTCGCCGGCACCCAGGTGCTCGGCCTCGAGATCGAGCGCGGCCGTTGCCTCGGCGTTCGTCTGCCCAGTGGCGTCGTGCGGCCCGAGGCCGATGTCCTGCTCTGCGCCGGGGCGATCGATTCGCCGCGCCTGCTGATGCTGTCCGGCATCGGCCCCGCGGACGAGCTGCGCGCACTGGGAATCGCCAGCGCCGCCGACCTGCCGGACGTCGGCCGTCATCTCGAAGACCACCTGCTGCTGGCCGGCGTGGCCTACCAGGCGCGTCGCCCGGTCCCGCCCTCGCACTACAATCACTGCGACTCGCTGCTCTACGTGCCGCACGCGACGCAAGGCGAGAGCCCCGACATTCTCATCATGTGCCTGTCGGTGCCGTTCGTGCGGCCGACCGTCGGCCCTCTTTCCGCGCCGGCCTATGTCCTGGTGCCCTGCCACCTACGGCCGCGCAGCCGCGGCAGCGTGCGGCTCGCCTCCAGCGATCCCCGGGCCGCGGCAATCATCGATCCGAACTATCTCGCCGAGCCCGACGACCTCGCGGTGCTGGCGAAGGGCGTCGAGATCGCGCGCGAGATCGGCGCCGCAAAGGCGTTCGACGACTGGCGGGCGAACGAAGTCTATCCCGGACCGGCCTGGACGAGCGAAGCCGGCCGCCGCGACTTCATCCGCCGGGCGACGGATTCGTTCCACCATCCCACCGGCACCTGCCGCCTCGGCGATGTCGTCGACGAGGCCCTGCGCGTGAAGGGCATCGCGGGATTGCGCGTCATCGACGCGTCGATCCTGCCCGGCCTGCCCGCGGCGATGATCAACGCCGCCGTGACCGCGGTCGCCGAAAAAGCGAGCGACCTCGTGCTGGCGAGCTAGGCGCGATTGCGCCGGAACAGCAGCGCGACGAGGACGCCTCCCAGCACCGAGGCCAGAACCATGATCACGAACAAGCCACCCGCCGCCAACAGCGCGTAGCTGCGCGCCTTGGCCTCGGCTTCATCGACCCTCTTGTCGATGAGCTTCCGCACTTCGCCGACCTGCGACACCATCTCGTCCCGCAGCGCCTTCAGTTCCGGCCCCATCGCGCGGGCACGCTCCGCGGCGGACTCCTTGCCCTTTTCGATCGAGTCTCGCGCGGACGGCGGCGTCTGGACCTGCGCCTGCTGGGAAACGACCACGCCCGCATCGACGCCTTCCTGGCCGGACGGCCGAGCCGACGCGGCACCCGCCGCCATGAGGCCGAAAACGAGGATCAGTGACGGGACAAATCTGGACATGCGCGGCCTCATCGGTGTGGTCCCTGCATGAATGCAGGCCCGCGCAACTCTCGCCCGGCGACGCGCCGCACGCAACGGGCGAGCGGAATCACTCCTCAGAAAGCGATCTGATCAGGGCGCGCTTGTATTGCGCTGTATCCATCGGGGTATCGGGCAGCCAGCTCATCGCGGAGAGCAGACGGCGATGGGCGCGCCACGCAAGAGTTGGATCGGCGCGATCACCAAATCGGCGATACACCTGGGTGGATACGATGCCGT
>CAIYWM010000636.1 GCA_903929895.1 uncultured Alphaproteobacteria bacterium | reverse complement strand
GACCTTCCCCAATCCGACGGTGGTGCACACAGATGAAATCGACGAGGCCGAGACACCGCGTCTGGCCTGGAGCCATCCGTTCCACGACCGGCCGCAGGCTGCCGGCTTCTGGGTTCAGGACCCGCTTTCGCTCGACGCCCTCTACCGACCGCTGCCGGTCGGGATCGTGAAGTCGCCCATGCCCGTCCATGTCCGCGATCTCGGCATCGAGGCGCCGAGTGGTCACCTCGTCACCGGCCACCTCATCGCCACCGACCCGCGCGGCCAGTCCCTCCTGCCGAAGAGCGCAGCCGGCACCGCCGACATCACTGGGCTCGGAAAGGGCGAGGTCGTGGTCTATCGCGTCATTCGCGGGACCGCCGAATTCAGGGATTCGGGCGGCAAGGGCTTTGAACTCGCGACCGGCGATTCGGTCACCGTGGGCAAGGGGTCGGCGACGCTCGTCGCGCTGGGACAGAACACGCAGCTCCTCCGGCTCGGGCTCCTGAAGAACATGGACAATCTCTGCCGGTGGACCTCGGCGCAGCGCGACGAGATCGACGGGCTGGCAGGCCAGATCATCACGCGCAAGGACCCACGGCCTCAGCGCACCCACGGCAAGCCTGTCGGATATCTCTACGAGTAAGCCTTCGGTCGATCAGCCCCAGCGGCTGCGCAGCTCATCGCGATGGAGTGCCAGCCACTGAAGGGCGATCACGGCGGCGGAATTGTCGATCTCGTCACGAGCGAGGAGCGCGCACGCCTCGGTGAAAGGCATGGCCTGCACGAGGATATCCTCGTTCTCCGATACCAGGCCGTGAATGCCACCGACGCCACACGCGTCGATGCGGCCCAGGAAGATGTCGCAGGTTTCCGAACAGGCGCCCGGACTGAGCACGAGACTATAGAGGGGAAGGAGGTCCAGGATCTGCACCGCGGCTTCCTCGACCGCCTCACGCCGTGCCACATCCGCCGGCGCTTCGCCTTCCTCGATCATCCCGGCCACGATCTCCCAGCACCAGGGATGGCGGCCGGCTGAAAAGGTGCCGGCGCGGAACTGGCGGATCAGCACCACCTCGTCGCGGACCGGATCGTAGGGCAGCACGGCCGCGGCCCGGCCGCGCTCGAACACTTCGCGACTGATTTCGTCGCTTTGACCGCCCAGATAGAGGGTGTGGCGAAACCGGTAGCGGGCCATGCGGAAATGGCCCTGGAAGGCCACCGTGCGCTCAATGAGTTCGGCTTTCTCGCCGGGCAGGGCGACCGAGGGCATGATTTGCACTCCACAAGCGAAAAGGGGCCGCTCTCTTTCGAGAACGGCCCCCAATTGGCTCCGGAGGTAGGAATCGAACCTACGGCCGGGCGATTAACAGTCGCCTGCTCTACCGCTGAGCTACTCCGGAATGGAATTCGTCGCGACGGCGGTATCGGTGCCGCGAAGGCGCGGTCTTGTGACAGAGCGTGTCCGCTCATGCAAGACCTGTCGCTTGTGCATTCGTGGAGGCCCGGGCCGGAGTCGAACCGGCCTGGAAGGATTTGCAGTCCTCTGCATAGCCGCTTTGCTACCGGGCCGCACGAAAGCGCGCGGTGCTATACTCATGCTGTGACGGACCGGTCAAGCCGGGCGCGACGGAGAGACCTTTGACGCTTTCGTCCGCCGCCGCCTATATAGCACCGCTACATCTAGGGGGAAGCCTATGACGGATTTCGCGCTCGCGCGACGCAACATGGTGGAAGGGCAGCTCCGGCCCAACCGGGTCAACGATGCCGGCCTGCTGGCGGCGCTCGGGGAGCTTCCGCGGGAGCGCTTCCTGCCCGATGGCCTGCGCTCGGTCGCCTATGCCGATGACGACGTGCCGCTGGGCAATGGTCGCTTCATGATGGAGCCGATGGTGCTGGCTCGCCTGATCCAGATCCTGCAGCCTCAGGCCGGGGACAAGGCAATGGTCCTGGCTGCCGGACTGGGCTATGGCGCGGCGATCCTGGCTCGGCTGGTCCAGTCAGTCGTTGCGGTGGAGGCCGACGCGGGCCTCGCCGAAGGCGCTCGGCAGGTGCTGCGCGACCTCGGGGTCACTGGCGTACAGCTAGTGGTGGGCGAGGCGGAGCAGGGTGCTGCGGCGTCTGGCCCCTATGACGTCATCCTGATCGAGGGCGCGGTGCACGAAGTGCCCAAGGCCATTGCCGACCAGCTTGCCGAGGGCGGCCGGCTGGCCACGGTGGTTGCCGATCCGAGCGGCACCCTCGGTGTCGCCCATCTCTTCGTGAAGCAGGGCGGCGTTGTCTCGGGGCGGCCGCTCTTCGATGCCGGTACGCCACCGCTGCCGGGCTTTGCCCGGCCCGCGCGATTTACCTTCTGACGCCTCCGGGTCTTTCCCATGCTGAGGGCTACCAATAGTGTTCCGCCTGATGCTAGGGTGGCGTCCAAAGATGAGGGTAGAACAATGCGTATCCGGCCCGGTTTGAGGCATGCCCGCACTGCGGCCGCGTGCATCCTGGCGGTCGGGCTCGGGGGCGCGTCCAGCGCGTGGTCGCAGAGCCTGATCGAGGCCCTGTCGACGACGTACAACAGCAACCCCGACCTGCTGGCGAGCCGGGCGATCCTGCGTCAGACCGACGAGACGCTGTCGCAGGCGGTCGCCAACTGGCGCCCACGCGTCACGCTCAACGTCGAGTACAACAAGGTCGAGCAGGATTCCTACTCGGTGCGCAGTACGCCCACCTTCTACGCGCTGAACGGCAAGTTCACGACGTTACAGGCCGTCCAGCCGCTGTTCCGCGGCGGCAAGACGATCGCCGAGACCAAGCAGGCCCAGTCCAACATCCAGGCGCAGCGCGCCCAGCTCGCGGAGACCGAGCAGAACGTGTTGCTGTCGGCGGTGACGGCCTATGCCGACCTCATTCAGAACATCGGCATCGCCGATGCCCGCCGCAACAACGTGCGGGTGCTGGTCCAGCAGCTCGACGCCACGCGCGAGCGCTTCCGGGTCGGCGAACTGACCATCACCGACGTGGCGCAGTCCGAAGCACGCCTCGAACTGGCTAAGGCGGACCTCGTCCAGGCCGAGACCCAGGTCCGCATCTCCGAGGCGGCCTTCCAGCGTACGATCGGCAAGAAGCCCGGAAAGCTGGGCGAGATCCCACTGATCGGCGGGCTGCCGTCGTCGGAGGAGGAAGCGATCGGCCTGGCGATGGATGCCGGCCCTCGCGCCGTCACCGCCGCGCACCGCATCACGGCGGCCAATTACGGCGTGAACTCGGCGGTGGGTGACCTGCTGCCGCAGGTCAACCTGGTCGGCGCGCTGCAGCAGCAATTCAACCTGCAGGTTCCGACTGACAGGTACTACAACTACGCCGTCCGCCTTCAGGCCACGATCCCGATCTTCCAGAATGGCAGCGAATGGTCGCGTATCCGGTCTGCACGCGAACTGGTCGGGCAGCGCCGCAACGAACTCGACAGCGCCCGTCGCACCGTCGCGGAGAACGTGATCCGTGCCTGGCGCCAGCTCGACTCGTCGCGCTCGCGGGTCACGTCGTTCGAATCGCAGGTCCGAGCGAACGAAGTCGCGCTGAACGGCGTGCGGCAGGAAGCGCTGGTCGGCTCGCGCACCACGCTGGACGTGTTGAACGCCGAGCAGGAACTGCTCAACTCGCAGGTCAACCTGATTCAGGCGCGCCACGACGTGCAGGTCGCCTACTACGGCGTGCTCGCCGGCATCGGTCGCCTGACGGCCCGCACGCTGGCGCTGCCGGTCGAGTATTACGACGAGGAGCGTTACTACAAGGACGTCGGGTCCCGCTGGATCGGCTGGGGCAGCAGCGGCGAATCGGGTACGGGAATCATTCCGCCCTCCACCTCACCGGCCGGCGTCGCCGGGAGCGCCCCGATGGGGAGCGGCGGAAAATGAGCGACGGCAAAGGGCCCCCGAACAAGGACCCTTCGATGGACGACATTCTGGCGTCCATCCGCAAAATCATCTCGGACGACGAAGCCCGGGCGCAGGTCGGAAGCCTGCGGAATGCAAATTCGGGAGAGCGTCCGCCTGTGATACCGCCAGCACCTCCGTCGCCGCCGCGTGAAGATGTCCTCCTGCTTACCGAGATCGTGGAAGAGCCCAAGTCCATGTCGAATGAACAGCCGACGCCGCTGCAGGCGGTCAAGTCCGTGAACCCGGCGGAGATGCCGCAACCCGCCAACGAGGTTCCGCCTGCGCTGCCGTCGCTCTCGACGGGCGCCGTGAAGGCTGATTTGCTCGTCGGTGACGGGGTCGCAGGAGTGGCGAGCTCTGCTTTCGCGCGCCTGAACCAGGCCGTGCAGGACAGCGTGCCCCCGCCGGCGGCCACCAATCCCGGCCCGTCGGTTGGCGGCCAGACCATCGAGGATCTGGTCAAGGAAATGCTGCGTCCGATGCTCAAGGAGTGGCTGGACACCAATCTGCCGCCGATGGTCGAGCGCTATGTCGAACGCGAGATTGCCCGGCTGACCCGCCGCTGACCCCAGGCGCCACCCTCATTCATCGCCACGGTGTCGCAACCGTGGCGTTTTTCGTTTAAGGCCAAGAGATGCTCGACAAGACCTACGACCCCAAGGAAATCGAGGCCCGCCGCTACCCCGAATGGGAGAACGCCGGTGCCTTTCGCGCCCATCCGGAGTCGCCGAAGCAGCCCTATTGCATCGTCATCCCGCCACCGAACGTCACGGGCAGCCTGCACATGGGCCACGCGCTCGACAACACGCTGCAGGACGTGCTGATCCGCTGGCGCCGCATGAAAGGCGACGACGTGCTGTGGCAGCCCGGTACCGACCACGCCGGCATCGCCACCCAGATGGTGGTCGTCCGCAACCTCGAGCAGGAGGGGATCGGCCTTGCGGTCGAAGGCGCGACCCGGACGGATGCCAACAAGACGCTGCTGAACCGCGAGGAGTTCCTCGCCAAGGTCTGGGAGTGGAAGGCCTATTCGGGCGGCACGATCACCAGCCAGCTTCGTCGGCTCGGCGCGTCGTGCGACTGGAGCCGCGAGCGTTTCACGATGGACGAGGGCCTGTCGAAGGCCGTGCTCAAGGTGTTCGTCGAACTCTACAAGCAGGGGCTGATCTACAAGGACCTGCGGCTGGTCAACTGGGACCCCAAGATGCTGACCGCGATCTCCGACCTCGAGGTCGAGTCGCGCGAGGTGAAGGGCCATCTCTGGTACTTCAAGTATCCGATCGAGGGCAGCCCGGACGAGTTCATCGTGGTCGCCACGACGCGGCCCGAGACGATGCTGGGCGACACCGGCATAGCCGTGCATCCGGACGATCCGAAGTGGAAGCATCTGATCGGCAAGCATGCGGTGCTGCCGCTGGTCGGCCGCCGGATCGCGATCGTGGGCGATGAATACTCCGACCCGGAGAAGGGCTCGGGTGCGGTTAAGATCACGCCGGCGCACGACTTCAACGATTTCGAGGTCGGCCGCCGGCACAATCTCGAGGCCATCAACATCTTCGACAAGTTTGCTCGGGTGAACGACAAGGCGCCGGAGAAGTACCGCGGCCTCGACCGCTTCGAGGCGCGCAAGATTGTCGTCGCGGAGATGGAGGAGCTGGGGCTCGTCGAGAAGATCGAGCCGCACACGCATGCGGTGCCGTACGGCGATCGCGGCGGCGTGCCGGTCGAGCCTTATCTCACCGAGCAGTGGTACGCTGACGCCCGGAAGCTCGCGGAGGCGCCGCTCGCGGCGGCCCGCGACGGTCGCGTGAAGTTCGTGCCCGAGCGCGGACGTGAGGATTTCTTCCGCTGGATGGAGAACATCGAGCCATGGTGCGTGTCGCGCCAGCTCTGGTGGGGCCACCAGATCCCGGCCTGGTACGGGCCGGACAAGAAGGTGTTCGTCGCGCCCTCCGAGGAGGAGGCGAAGCAGGACGCACGGGCGCATTACGGCAAGGATGTCGCGCTGGAACGCGATCCCGACGTGCTCGATACCTGGTTCAGCTCGGCCCTGT
>CAIYWM010000635.1 GCA_903929895.1 uncultured Alphaproteobacteria bacterium | reverse complement strand
GCACGGCGGCAACCTGGGGGAATCCAACAGCGTGTCGTTCATGTTCGACCGGCTGGGCGAGTTCCGCTTCCCGCTGTCCGTCGGCAGCGCCGACGAGGTGCTGGAAAAGGCGATCGAGGCCGGCGCCGACGACGTGGTGAGCGGCGAGGGCGAGGGCGCGGTCCACGAAATCTATTGCGCACAGGACAGTTTCAACCTGGTGCGCGAGGCGCTCGAAAAGTCGCTTGGCCAGCCCAGCGTGGCCAAGTTGACCTGGCGTCCCAAGACCGGCACGCCGATCGAAGGCGAGACGGTGCAGACGCTGCTCGAGCTCATCGCGGCCCTGGAAGACAACGACGACGTCCAGAACGTCTACGCCAACTTCGAGGTGTCGGACGACGCTCTGGCGCAGTTCGCGGCCTGAGCCGGGCAGCATGAGACTGATCGGCCTCGATCCCGGCCTGCGGTTGACTGGCTGGGGCGTGATCGAGGTCGAGGGCAACAGGCTTCGCCACGTGGCCCACGGTGTCGTGAAGGTCGCGACGGCGGGCTCGCTGGCCGAGCGGCTGAGGGAACTGTTCGAGGGCGTGGCCGGCGTCGTCGAAGCGCAGCGGCCGGTCGAGGCCGCGGTCGAGGAGACCTTCGTGAACGTCAACCCGAGTTCCACCCTGAAGCTCGGTCAGGCGCGCGGCGTCGTCATGCTGGCGCCGGCCCGCGCCGGCCTGCCGGTTTTCGAGTATTCGACGAACCTCGTGAAGAAATCGGTAGTCGGGTCGGGCCACGCCGACAAGAACCAGATCGCCATGATGGTCGGACGCCTGCTGCCGGGCGTCGATGCCAAGCAGGACGCCGCCGATGCACTGGCGGTCGCGATCTGCCACGCTCATCACCGCGCCACGGCAAGACGCATCGAGGCCGCGCTGTGATCGCCAAGCTGAAGGGCCTCGTCGACTCGGTCGACACCGACAGCGCCGTCATCGATGTCGGCGGCGTCGGCTATCTCGTCTCGGCCTCGGCCCGCACCTTGCGCGATCTCTCCGTGGGCGGAGCGGCGACCATGCTGGTCGAGACGATCGTGCGCGAGGACGCGATTGCGCTCTACGGTTTCCTGGAGACAGGGGAGCGCGACTGGTTCCGCATCCTGACGACCGTGCAGGGGGTCGGTGCCCGCGTGGCGCTGTCGATCCTGTCGACCCTGTCGCCCGAAGAGATCGCCCGCGCGATCGCGGCGCAGGACCGCGCGACCCTGAGCCGCCCGCCCGGCGTCGGGCCGAAGCTCGCCGCGCGCCTTGCCACCGAGTTGAAGGACAAGGCGGCCGCGTTCGGCATAGCCCCCGCGCCGGCGACGGCAAGCAGGCCTGGCGCGCCAGCGAGCACGCCCGGATCGATCAACGAGGACGCGGTCTCCGCCCTGGTCAATCTCGGCTACAAGCGCGTCGAGGCTTTCGGCGCCGTCGCCCGCGTCACCCAGCGGCTGGGCGCCGAAGCCCCGCTTGATGCCGTGATCCGCGCCGGCCTGCAGGAGCTTGCGCGATGAATGCCACGCCCGAACGCCTGGTCACGGGCAAGCGCTCCGAGGAAGACGCCGCCGAACTGGCGCTGCGTCCGCAGACGCTCGACGACTTCATCGGCCAGAAGCAGGTCCGCGAGAACCTCAAGATCTTCATCGCCGCGGCCAAGGGGCGTGGCGAGGCGCTCGATCACGTCCTGCTGCATGGACCTCCGGGCCTCGGCAAGACGACGATGGCGCAGATCGTGGCGCGCGAGATGGGCGTGGGCTTTCGCGCGACCTCGGGGCCGGTGATCCAGAAGGCCGGCGACCTCGCGGCGCAGCTCACCAATCTACAGCCGCACGATGTACTGTTCATCGACGAGATTCACCGTCTCAATCCTGCAATCGAGGAGGTCCTCTATCCCGCAATGGAGGATTTCCAGCTCGACCTGATGATCGGCGAGGGGCCTGCCGCGCGTTCGGTGCGCATCGAGCTGCCGCCGTTCACCCTGGTCGGCGCCACGACGCGATCCGGCCTCATGACCAGGCCGTTGCGCGAGCGCTTCGGCATCCCGCTGCGCATGGTGTTCTACACGCCGGCCGAGCTCGAGACGATCGTGCAGCGCGCCGCCCGCGTGCTCAAGATGACGCTCGCGCCGGACGGCAGTGCCGAAATCGCCAAGCGTTCGCGGGGCACGCCGCGCGTTGCCAACCGCCTGCTGCGCCGGGTGCGCGACTTCGCGGCGGTCGCCGGGGATGCCGCCGTCAATGCCCAGGTGGCCGACGCGGCGCTGACGCGGCTGGAGGTCGACGGGCGCGGCCTCGATGCGATGGATCGCCGGTATCTCGCGTGCATCGCCGAGAACTACGGAGGCGGCCCGGTGGGCGCCGAGACCCTTGCCGCCGCACTGGCGGAACAGCGTGACGTCATCGAGGATGTGATCGAGCCCTACCTGATGCAGCTCGGCCTGTTGATGCGCACGCCGCGCGGACGCCTGTTGTCCGAGGGCGGCTATCGCCATCTCGGTCTGGCGATGCCCAAGGGGCAGAAGCAGCAACTCGACCTGCTGTCCGCGGGCGACCCGGCGGAGGAGGCGTGAGCACCGTGCCGACCTCCGGCCGCCTGCACGACGGCAGCCACGTGTTGCCGCTGCGCGTCTATTACGAGGACACCGATGCCGCGGGCATCGTCTACTACGCCAACTGGCTGCGCTTCCTCGAGCGGGGCCGCACGGAGCTGCTCCGCGTGCTCGGGCAGCAGCACACGGCGCTGCGCGAGGAGCGTGGCATCAACTGGGTCGTGCGCCGCTGCGCCATCGACTACCTCAAGCCGGCGCGGCTGGACGATACCATCGAGATCGTCACCAGCTGTGGTGAGTTACGCGGCGCGTCGCTTGACATGATTCAGCATGCGCGCCGCAATGAAGAGATCCTGGTTCGAGCCGAACTCGTCGTCGCCTGCATGGGCGAGGGCGGTCGGCCTGTC